>JBAQGU010000139.1:0-18290 GCA_049287975.1 Roseiarcus sp. | reverse complement strand
GCGCGGCGCCGGCCCGAAGCTGTTTGTCGCCGCCACCAACGTATGGACGGGACAGGGCGAGATTTTTCATCGCGAGGTCCTCACTCCCGATCACGTGATGGCGTCTGCCTGTCTGCCGCGATTGTTTCAGGCGGTCGAAATTGGCGGCGTGCCTTATTGGGACGGCGGCTATTCCGGCAATCCGCCGCTCTGGCCGCTGTTCTACGAGACCGACTGCCGCGACGCGATCATCGTGCAGATCAATCCAGTCGAGCGGCACGCTACGCCCCGCACGGCGCAGCAGATCAGCAACCGGACGGACGAGATCGGGTTCAACGCGAGCCTGCTCGCCGAACTGCGCGCGGCCGATTTCGTTGCGCGCCTCATCGACGACGGGGTGCTCAAAGACCCGCGCTATCGCCGCGAGTTCCTGCATCGCATCGGCGGCGATGGCAAATTGGAGTCCTACGGGGCCGAGAGCAAGCTCGACTCGTCGTGGACTTTCCTGACGACGCTGCGCGATCTGGGGCGCGAGTCGGCGAAGGCCTGGCTCGCCGAGAATTTCGACGCGATCGGCGAGCGCTCGACCCTCGACGTGGCGCGAACCTTGCGAAAGCCCGGCGCGCGGTGCGACGCGGGATTATAAATTGTCATTTCCGCGTAAGCGGGAATCCAGACTTGGCCACGAGAGCGGCGGTTGCCCCTGGATTCCCGATTTCGCGGGAATGACAACCGGCGGGGTCAGTCAAAAAATCGATTGCGGGGTTTCGGCAGGCCGAGATTCTCGCGCAAGGTCCGGCCCTCGTATTCCCGCCGGAACAGACCGCGCCGCTGCAATTCCGGCACGACCTTGTCGACGAAATCGTCGAGCCCCTCGGGGACGAAGGGGAACATCACGTTGAAGCCGTCGCAGCCTTCTCCGATCAGCCATTCTTCCATGGAATCGGCGATTGTTTTCGGCGTGCCGACGAAGGCGAGGCCGGAATAGCCACCAAGGCGCTGCGCGAGTCGCCTCACCGTCAAATTTTCGCGCTTCGCCATCGCAACGACGCGATCGCGGCTGGTCTTGCTGGCATTGCTTTGAGTAATTTCGGGCAAGGGCGCGTCGGGATCGAAGACGGAGGCGTCATGTCCGAGCGCGATCGAAAGCGAAGCGATCGCACTCTCGTAATAGACGAGGCTGTCCAGCCGCGCCCGCTTTTCGCGCGCCTCGTCGACGGTCTCGCCGACGACCACGAAGGCGCCCGGCAGGATCTTCAGATGGTCGCGATTCCGCCCCAATGCCTCCATTCGACCCTTCACGTCGGCGTAGAACGCTTGGGCGTCCGGCAGGCGGCCCCCCGCGGCGAACACGACCTCGGCAGTCTCGGCGGCAAGTTGGCGGCCCGCTTCCGAGGCGCCCGCCTGCACGATGACGGGCCACCCCTGAACCGGACGAGCGATGTTCAGCGGGCCGCGCACCTGCAAATAGCGGCCCTTGTGATTGAGCACATGGAGCTTTTCCGGATCGAAATAAATCCCGCTCTCGACGTCGCGCTCGAACGCGTCGTCTGCCCAGGAATCCCAGAGACCGGTGACGACGTCGACGAATTCGCGGGCGCGGGCATAGCGTTCGTCGTGCTCCATATGCTCCTCGAGGCCGAAGTTCAGCGCCGCGTCAGGGTTGGAGGTGGTCACGACGTTCCAGCCCGCGCGGCCGCCGCTGATATGGTCCAGCGAAGCGAAACGGCGCGCGATCAGATAGGGCTGCTCGAAGGTCGTCGACGCCGTGGCGATCAACCCGAGATGGGTCGTGTCGACCGCAAGCACCGGCAGCAGCGTGAGTGGATCGAACGACGTCACAGTGTGGCTGCGCTTCAGCGCCTCGACAGGCATGTTGAGGACCGCCAGGTGGTCGGCCATGAAGAAGGCGTCGAACCGGCCGCGCTCCAGCGTTCGCGCGAAACGCCGGATATGCGCGAGATTGAAATTCGCGTCGGGGAACGCGCCCGGATAACGCCAAGCGCCGGTGTGAATCGTGGTCGGGCGCATGAAGGCGCCGAGTCGCAACTGCCGGTTCTGTTTCACGGAGACCTCGATGATAGCGTTGGGCGGCCGTCGAAGGCGCTAGCGTGAGCGTCTCCGTCCCCGCTACTGTCTATATAATCTGTAATCTGGATCAGGGAAGCGCGACGAATTCCAGCAGCGCCCCGGCCGCCTCGCTCGGAGGCACGGCGATCGACCCCGATGGCGTGCGCGAGAAATTGACGCCCGCCCGGGACAGTACATCCTCTACCTGATCGAGCGAGCCGACGCGGAAGACGGCGCCGGCGAACCAGCCCTTTGATAGATCGACAGGCGAGGGGACTGAGAATCGCGCCTGGAATGCGCCGGGCGACACAAAGCCGACCTCGTCCTCGCCGAGCTTGATGACCAAGCGATCCCGGTCGTACTGGACGGCTTCGCCGAACAGCTTGGTGTATGTCGCGCGCAGTTCGACGGGCGAGGCATGCACGACGATCGCCTCGACCAGGCGCTCCGCGCCGTTGGCATGAGACTGCCATTCGGGCCTGAAAACCAGCTGGCGCGTGAGATGCTGGCAGGCGAACCACCGGACCGTTTCGGGCGCGATGTGCGGGAAACTCGCATTGAGAAAGCGCGCCTCGCAGACGCCCTCGGGCAAATGGACCGGGCGCGAAAGTTCGAGCGGAGGCTCGACGTAATAACCAAGCGCGCCGAGTTCGGCGTAGATCGTACGGCTGTCGGTCGGAGCCAGAGCGATAGCGACGGGACCTTCCGTATCGGGAAAGAAATCGGCGTCGCCGCCGGAAGGCAGATGCAGGAGTTCGAAATAATTGCCGCCCTGCATCGGCGCCGTATGGTTTGCGCTGCCCCGGCCTGCATGAAAACCCCGCGGCGTCAGGGCGAACCCCAACTTTCGATACAACGCCTCGCCCGCGTCGAGATCGCGAACGCGGATCACCAGATGATCGATGCCGTTCACTGAAACCGCCAAGTCGACTCTCCTTTGGGCGCGAGCCTCTCGGCCTCAGTTCGAACGACGGCTGAGCTCACGGCTTGGCCAATCCGCGTTGCGCCTCGCGCACGGCGAACCGAGCGCCGCCCCGGGCGCGTCTGCCAGCCTCCAAGGTTTTTTTCCAAACATTTCCAAATTTCCGCCTGTTTTCTCCATACTGCGCTCGAAGAGTCGTAGCGCGGCGCCAAACCCGTCTGGATCGTTGAAGTGACATGAAAGCAGGGTAGCATCTATTTAGATTTTCAGAAAGCGGAATCCACGCTAACAATTTCCGAGGGGAATGCATGTGGGGCGCTGCGGTCCCCCGTCCGTCCGGCGGGCCTGTCGGGCCTCCGTGGTCTAGCCGAGCGAACCCGGCTGCGGCTCAAGACGCGGGCTTCCAGACCCGGAACGTGGGTTCGCAACCCCACTTTTGCATCATCGACTTCCATGTTTCGGTCGTTTTTTGGTTGGTCAAATAACTCGAAAAAAGCGAGGATAAATAACTGCATCTTTGCGCAACAGGGAGTTTTGCAAGCTCTTCGTCCGAATAGCCGTGATGGAGCGGGTATTCGGGCTCGGGGTGCGGAACACAACCGGCTAGCGCCAGCGCGGTCAGCAGAGGTGCAACCCGTTTCATCTTTCCACCGATTTCTTTTTCGGCTCCGAGGCCCGAACGACCTGCTCAAACGCACGCCCGACCCATGCGCGGTCGTTGTTCCCCCCGATCTCGCGGGCGGTTTCACGAATGAGCGGGGTGCGATGGATCTCGGCCAATTTTATTTTTTTAGCGGGCACTATCTGTCTTTCAACTGGAGGGCTCCAGACTTATTGGCGGTTTGGGGCATTTCAATGGGTTGCAGAAGCCCAAATCCAATCCAATTCGCGATTCTCCAAATTTCTCGCCTTTCGGGGGCCAACATCGACCTCCAGCCCTCCGCTTTGTGCAATTCACGGCGCCCAGCCGTCATGGCCGGGCTTGTTCGCGGCCATCCACGTCGTTCCTCACGACAACCGTTTCGCAATTCGATCGCAGTATCCGGTACGAATCCGGCCACAACGGAAAGGAAGCGCCCCGCCCGGCGGCAATCAAACCTGCCCCGACGGGCGGATTGCCACGGTCGACGCGCCTTGCGGCCTCGCCAAAACGTCGAACAGCTCTTCCCAGCTTCCGAGGCAGGAAAACTTGGAGAAACAGCGATCTAGCATGCTTCGCGCATTGCGCCCCATTTCCGCGCCGCGCTGCGGATCGCGCGCAATCGAGCGGATCGCTTCGGCGAAGCCGGCCCCGTCGCCGGGCGTCACGACAATCCCGCAATCGTGGCGCTCGACGAGTGTCGCGATTTCACCGGCCGGATCGCAAACGGCGATCGTCGGGCGACCCGCCGCGGCTATCCCGTAGAATTTGCTCGGCACGATCAGCCCCTCCATCTCCGGCCGCAACGAGATCCAGTGAACGTCGGGCGCCGAGAGGGATTGTGGCAGAAGACTCGCGTGCTGATACGGACGAAACTGAAACGTCGAAGCCAGGCCTCGCTGCTCGATTTCATTCTGCAATTTCCCGGTGAGGTGGCCGCCGCCGATGAACAGAAACACGATGTTCGGATCGTTCCTGAATTGTTCGGCGGCGTCCAGAAGCGTCGCATATTCGTGCGCGCGGCCGAGATTGCCGGAATAGCCGACCACAAATTTCTCCTGTAGGCCCCAGGTTTCGCGCAGCGGATTGCTCTGGCGAGGCAAAGATCGAATCGCTTCGTCGTCGCACCAGTTGTGAATGATCCTGATCCGCTCGGGCGGCGCTCCGCATTGTTTCAGCCGATCGCTCATGCGTTCGCCGATCGCCACATTGAAAGTCGCGAACCTCAAGCTCGCATTTCGCGCCGCCGCGAGCAGCGGCGCCAACGGCCGCAAGGCGTTCAGGCCTAGCCCCAGCGCCACTTCGGGATAGAGATCCTGCAGCCAGTTGATCTGCCGCAAGCGTTTGGCCCTGGCTATTGGGGCGATCGCGGCCGAGAGCATCGGCGGATCGCACTTGACGACAATGCTGTCGCCGGCCTCTGTCAGTCGGGCGGTCGCGACCGCGAATGCGCGGTACATGCCGAGATAGTCGCTGGCGCGGCCGATCAGTTTGTCGCGCCCGAATCGCGCTCGCGAGACCCGATGAATGGCGACGCCGCCATGATCCTCGAAGGCTGGAAGGACGACCGTGGGATCGTCGTAGACGCCACGGCTCGCGATGACGCCGATTTGCCGCCCGCGGCGCGCCAAGTGCAAGGCGAGATCGGACAATATTTGACTCGTCGCCGAATGGTCGGGATAGAAGAAGCGGTTCACGAACCAGATGCGGTTTGCAGAAATCATCAGGCCTTGCCCCATGGCTGTAGTCGCTGTCCAAGAACATCCGAGCCCGGCGGCTCCGCCCCCGCTCGTCATGCCCGGCCTCGAGCCGCGCATCCAGGCGGCGCCTTCGCTGATTATCACGCTGACGTCGGCTCTGGATGCACGGGTCAAGCCCGTGCATGACGCGCGGCGGCGGAAGCGGCGCGCAGCCCGACGCGGAAGGCGCCCTGAGTTCAGGGGCGGCCGTTCTCATGGATGAGAGCGAACTTTCCTCGCCGCCCGCTCGCGGGACGATGCGAATCGATCCCCGTCTATTGGAAGTCCTGGTTTGTCCAGTCACCCGATCAACGTTGAGCTACGATTCCCCGCGTCAGGAATTGATCTCCCGCGCCGCCAAGCTCGCCTACCCCATCCGCGACGGCGTCCCGATCATGCTGCCCGAGGAGGCGCGACCGCTGGAGGGTTGAGACAACCGTCCCACGAGGGGTCCAGGGGGCGCGCCTCTCCGAGAGGTTGCGCTGCCGGTCTGGATTTTCCTGCGGCGCGTGGGTATGTTTCCCTATGGGCCGCCGGATGGGCCTTGTCGCCCGCGCGGAAAGCAGGTTGCATGAATCGGTTCGAAAGGCGGCCTACTGCGGCCAGCGAAGCGCAAGTTCAATATCTCGACGGCGATTTTCGGGTCATACGCCCTGGACTTTACGTCCTGTGCGCCGTCACCGGCGCCGCGATCTCGCTGGACGAAATGCGCTACTGGAGCGTCGAACGGCAAGAGGCCTATGCGAGTCCCGCCGCCGTGATGCAGCGGCTCGTCGGCCGAGTTCCCTGAATACGTCCGATCGGAATTTATGACGCGGCTCGACTCGAGGGGGTTGCGTTCTGCGGGAATATAGTTCATATATGAACAATACCGCCGCACCGACGGTCCGGCGATTTTTGCGTCTCCCTCGAGGACCCCTGCGATGCCTGTTTACAAAGCGCCGGTGAGCGACACGCTCTTCATCTTGAGCGACGTGTTCGACTTCCAGCGTTACAGCAACCTGCCGCGCTTCTCCGAGGCGCCAATCGACGTCGTCGAGGCGGTGCTGAGCGAGGGCGGCAAATTCGCCGAGGAAGTGTTGCAACCGCTGAACCAGTCTGGGGATCGTGAGGGCTGCCGGCGCCTGCCGGACGGTTCGGTCGTCACGCCCAAAGGGTTCAAGGAAGCTTACAAGGCCTTTGTCGAGGGCGGTTGGGTGGCGATTTCGGCCGCGGCGGAATATGGAGGACAGGGCCTCCCGCATTTCCTCGGCGTCGCCTTGAGCGAATATACGATCGCGGCGAACCAGGCCTTCGCAATGTACCCCGCCCTGACCAACGGCGCGACGGCCGCGCTGCTGGTTCATGCCGACGCCGTGCTGAAGTCCCGCTACCTGCCGAAAATGTCGACGGGAGAATGGACGGGCACGATGAACCTCACGGAGCCGCATTGCGGCACCGACCTCGGCCTCATCAAGACGCGTGCCGTCCGGCAGGACGACGGTTCCTACGCGATATCGGGCCAGAAGATATTCATTTCGTCGGGCGAGCACGACCTCGCCGACAACATCATCCATCTCGTGCTGGCGCGGATCGAAGGCGCGCCGGCCGGCGTGAAAGGGATTTCGCTCTTCCTCGCGCCGAAGATTCTGGTGAACGAAGACGGCTCGCTCGGGAGCCGCAACGGCGTCGCCTGCGGCTCGATCGAGCACAAGATGGGCATCCACGCCAATTCGACCTGCGTGATGAACTTCGACGGCGCCAAGGGCTGGCTCGTCGGCGAGGAAAACCGTGGGCTCCCCGCGATGTTCGTAATGATGAACGGCGCCCGGCTCGGCGTCGCGGTGCAGGGTCTCGCGCAATCCGAAGTGGCCTATCAGAACGCCGCGGCCTACGCGAAAGAGCGGCTGCAGGGCCGTTCCCTCTCGGGCGCCAAGGCCCCGGAAAAGCCAGCCGATCCGATCATCGTGCATCCCGACGTCCGCCGGATGCTGCTGGAAATCCGCGCATTCAACGAAGCGGCGCGCGCGCTGATGGTCTGGGTCGCCCTCTCCGAGGACGAGGCGCTGGAGTCGCCCGATCCCGTCGCGCGGCAAGCCGCGGACGACCGGCTCGGCCTCTTGACGCCTGTCATCAAGGGCGTGTTCACCGACGTCGGGTTCGCCAACGCGGTCAAGGCGCAGCAGGTGCTCGGCGGCCACGGCTACATCACGGAATGGGGGATGGAGCAATTCGTGCGCGACGCGCGCATCACCATGATTTACGAGGGCGCCAACGGCATTCAGGCGCTCGACCTCGTCGGGCGCAAGCTGCCGAAGGACGGCGGACGCGCGGCGACCTCGTTTTTCGGCGAAATTTCGGGCTTTCTCGCTGAGAACAAGGAGGATGCCGCGCTAGCCCCTTATCTCGCTCCGCTGAAGGGCGTGGTCGGGCAATTGCAGCAGGCGACGATGTGGCTGATGCAGAACGCGATAAAGAACCCCGACAACGCCGGCGCCGCCTCGACCGATTACATGCATCTGTTCGGCCTGACGGCGCTCGGTTACATGTGGGCGCGAATCGTCAAGGCGGTGCACGCGCGGCAGGCCGCCGGAACCAGCAACGAGGCGCTCGACGCCAAACTCGCGCTCGCCAAGTTCTATAATGCGCGTATGCTGCCCGAAGGCGGCGCGCATCTCGCGCGCATTGCGAGCGGCGCGGAGACCCTGATGGCGCTGCCCGCTGGGGCGTTCTGAACTCCGCGGCGAAAGGGAGAGGACGAAATGGAAGCAGAACAGGCGCGAGTCGGTTTGACCGGCGGCTGTCAATGCGGCGCCATCCGCTTTCGCTTGGATGCGACGCCAGTCAGCGCGAGCATATGCCACTGCCGCATGTGCCAGAAGGCAGGAGGCGCCCCGTTCATGGCGTTCGCGCCGCTGTCGATTACGGATTTCGTCGTAACTCGAGGCCAGATCGCGACCTTCGCCAGTTCCGACATCGCGGAGCGCGGTTTCTGCTCCGCCTGCGGAACGCCCCTGACCTACCGCGGGGTGACGAGCAGGCGCATCAGCGTGACGGTCTGCAGTCTCGATGAGCCCGACGCGGTCGCGCCCGAGTTCCAACTCGGCGCGGAATCGGCGGTGCATTGGCTCGCCGACGCGCTCGCGGCGCCCAATACGCGCACCGACGAATGGCTGGCGCGCAAGAAAATCGCCGCGATCGACAATCGCCAGCACCCCGACCGCGAGATCTGAATTCCATCCGAGGAGACCGACCATGAGCGAGGCTATCATCTACGACCACGTCCGCACCCCGCGCGGACGCGGCAAACCCGATGGTTCGCTGCATACCGCGACGACGCTGCATCTTGCGGCGACGGCGCTGAAGGCTATCAAGGACCGCAATCATCTGGATTCCGGCGAAGTCGACGACATCGTCCTCGGCTGCGTCGATGCGGTGGGCGAGGCGGGCGGCGATATTGCGCGGATGGGCGCGCTGGCGGCGGGCTTCGGCGACGGCGTGCCGGGTGTGCAGATCAATCGCTTCTGTGCCTCTGGGCTCGATTCCGTCAATTTCGCCGCCGCGCAGGTGATGGCCGGCCAGCACGACATGACGATCGGCGGCGGCGTCGAATCGATGAGTCGCGTCGGCATCGGCGCGGCGGGCGGCGCGTGGCCGGTCGATCCCGCGCTCGCGATTCCCGCCTATTTCATGCCGCAGGGCATCTCGGCCGACTTGATCGCGACCAAGTATGGCTTCTCGCGCGACGACGTCGACGCCTATGCCGTGCAGTCGCAAAAGCGCGCCGCCGCCGCCTGGCAGGAGGGCCGCTTCAAGAATTCGCTCGCCCCGGTGCGCGACGTCAATGGACTGAGCCTGCTCGATCATGATGAGCACATGCGACCCAACACCGACATGCAATCGCTCGCGAGCCTGAAACCCGCCTTCGTCATGATCGGCGAACAGGCCGGCTTCGACGCGGTGGCGACGCAGGCGCATCCGGACGTCGAGCGCATCATCCACGTCCACCACGCCGGCAATTCCTCAGGGATCGTCGACGGCGCGGCGGCCGTGCTGCTCGGATCGCGCGAGGCGGGCAAAAAGTCGGGCCTGAAACCGCGGGGGAAAATTCGCGCCTTCGCCAACATCGGCACCGAGCCGGCGATCATGCTGACCGGCCCGGTCGATGTGACCAAGAAGGTGCTCGCCCGGGCCCGCATGACGATTTCCGACATCGATCTGTTCGAGGTCAACGAGGCCTTCGCCTCGGTCGTGCTGCGCTTCTGCCAAGCGTTCGACATCGATACGTCGCGGGTCAATGTCAACGGCGGCGCGATCGCGATGGGCCATCCGCTCGGGGCGACCGGCGCGATGATTCTGGGCACGGCGCTCGACGAACTCGAGCGCACCGGCAAGAGCATCGCCCTGATCACGCTGTGCATCGGCGGCGGAATGGGCACGGCCACCATCATCGAGCGGGTGTGAGGGCGGCGCGGCGCAAACCGCGAGGCAAAAGATCGAAGCCGTGGCGATTCCCAGGAGGGTTCCATGCCAAGGCTTCGAATTACGACTTCGATGGTTTTTGCGTCGCGAGGGGGCTTTCCCTTGCGTCGGCGCATGCGCAATGCGGCGACTTGAAACAATTCATCAGGGACGAGACGGCCGGCCCCGATAAATTTGTCGATACATTCAGCTTCCGGAGAAATCACCGCGCCGACAGTGTGCTGATGCTGGTGAAAGGCAGCGTGCAAAAGGGACGACTTCCCAAGCGTTGGCTGTTTCTCCATCGAACCGAAAAGGACACGGACTATTGCGTCGCCAGTCGCAGAGGAATTCGGGCAGCGTGACGACGCTCGAAGAGAATGCCTTCGCCGCGCGCGGCGAAGAAAACTTCAGGGTTTCAATTTGTGATCAGCGACGACCAGGATTGGATCATCATCGAGGATCGCAAGGATAACCGGCAGACATCGTGCTTTTTCGACCGCGGCGCCGATGTCTTCATGCGTTTCAATATCACGGTCGTTCAACCCCAGTTACTGGATGGAGCCCTCGCCATGAACCTCGTCAACTTCCGACTCGAGACCGACGCCGACGGAATCGCGTTGGTCAGCTGGGACATGCCGGGGCGTTCGATGAACGTTCTGACGCAAGAAGTCATCGCCGAGATCAGCGCGATCGTCGATCGGGTCGCCAGCGATCCCGCCATCAAAGGCGCGGTGATCACTTCGGGGAAGGACGGCTTCTCGGGCGGGGCGGACCTGACGATGATGCAGGGCATGGGGAAGGAATATGCCCGCATCGCCAAAGCCGAGGGCGAGGAGGCGGCGACGCGGTTCTTCTACGAAAGCTCGCGCCGCTACTCCCAGATCCTCCGCAAGTTGGAGACGTCGGGCAAGCCATTCGCCGCAGCGATCAACGGGGTCTGCATGGCCGGCGGCTTCGAGCTGGCGCTCGCCTGCCACTACCGCATCGTCGCCGACGACGACAAGGCGCGCGTCGGCTTGCCCGAA
Organism: Roseiarcus sp.; assembly: GCA_049287975.1. Classification (GTDB taxonomy): domain Bacteria; phylum Pseudomonadota; class Alphaproteobacteria; order Rhizobiales; family Beijerinckiaceae; genus Roseiarcus. The sequence continues at coordinate 7,472 of JBAQGU010000139.1, read as the reverse complement.
ATCAAGGTCGGCCTGTTCCCCGGCGGCGGCGGCACGCAGCGCATCGCGCGGCTGATGCCGACGCCGGACGCCCTGCAGATGTTGTTCAAGGGCGACCAGATTCGCCCCGCCGCGGCGAAGAAGATGGGCCTCGTCCACGACGTCGCGCCTTCGGGCGAGATCGTCCAGCGCGCCAAGGACTGGGTGAAGGCCAATCCCGGCGCCAAGGCGCCCTGGGACGATCCGAAGTTCAAGCTGCCGTCGGGCAAGGTGTTCTCGCCGACGGGGATGATGATCTGGCCTGCCGCCAACGCGATCTATCGCCGCGAAACCTACGACAATTATCCCGCTGCCAAGGCGATCCTCGCGAGCGTCTACGAGGGTCTGCAACTGCCGATGGATCTCGCGCTCGCCGTCGAGAGCCGCTATTTCGCGAAGATATTGCGGTCGAAGGAAGCCGCGGCGATGATCCGCTCGCTGTTCCTGTCGAAGGGCGAGCTGGAGAAGGGCGCGCGCCGGCCCGCCGACGTTCCCGCGTCGAGCCTGCGCAAGATCGGCGTACTCGGCGCCGGTTTTATGGGCGCGGGGGTAGCGTATGTTTCGGCGAGCGCCGGGCTCGAGGTCGTACTGATCGATCGCGACCAGGAATCGGCCGACAAGGGCAAGGCGCATTCGGAAAAGCTGATCTCGAGCCAGATCGCCAAGGGCCGCGCCAAGAGCGCCGACCGCGAGGCGCTGCTCGCCCGCATCCATGCGAGCGCCGACTATTCCGATCTGAAGGGCTGCGACCTCGTCGTCGAGGCGGTGTTCGAGGACCGCGCGGTGAAGCGGGAGGCGACCGAGAAGGCGCAGGCAATCGTGGGCGGCGACGTGATCTTCGCCAGCAACACCTCGACCTTGCCGATCGGCTCGCTCGCCGGAACCTCGCTGAAGCCCGAGAATTTCGTCGGCATCCACTTCTTCTCGCCGGTCGACAAGATGATGCTGGTCGAGATCATCATGGGCGAGCGGACGGGGTCGAAGGCGCTCGCGACCGCGATCGACTTCGTGCGCGCGATCAAGAAGACCCCCATCGTCGTCAACGATTGCCGCGGCTTCTACGCCAACCGCTGCGTCGGCGCCTACGTTCGGGAAGGTCACCTCATGCTGATGGAGGGCGTCCCGCCAGCGATGATCGAGAACACGGCGAAGATGGCGGGCATGCCGGTCGGGCCGCTCAGCCTCAACGACGAAGTGGCGATCGATCTCGGCTGGAAGATATTGCAGGCGACCAAGAAGGACCTCGGCGTCAATGCAGTCGATCCCGCGCAGGAGAAGCTGCTCGAGGCAATGGTCGTCAAAGAACAGCGCTTAGGCCGCAAGAACGGGAAGGGCTTTTACGATTATCCGGCAAATGGCCCCAAGAGCCTCTGGCCTGGCCTGCAAAAAATCGCGGGCAAGCGGCTCGATCCCGATACGATTTCTGTGGCTGACCTGAAGGACCGCTTCCTGTTCACGCAATCGCTGGAGGCCGCGCGCTGCATGGAGGAGCGCGTCGTCACCGACCCGCGCGAGGCCGACGTGGGCTCGATCCTCGGCTTCGGCTTCGCGCCGTTCACCGGCGGAACGATCTCGATGATCGACGGCATGGGCGCGAAGGCCTTCGTCGATCGCGCGGAGGAACTCGCGGGCAAGTACGGGCCGCGCTTCGCGCCGAGCGAGGGGCTGCGGGCGATGGCCGCGAAGGGCGAGAGCTTCTACGGGAAGTACGCGCCGAAGCAGAAGGCGGCGGCCTGATCGCGGCTGCGTGATTGGCCCCTTCTCCCCCTGCGGGAGAAGGCGCCCGAGGGCCGGATGGGGTCGGCTCGGGATCGAGCGCCGACGGGGGACTACGGCGTGTTCCCGCCCTCTGTCAGCCGAAGCTGCAACCCCTCATCCGGGGCCACAGCCCGTTGGTAAGATAGGCGTCTTCGACGCCCCATGGAGCCACCCTCTCACATTGGCTGATTAGCCTCTCTTGACCCCAGAGTTTGACTCTTTGGAAAAGATTGCCAGAGAAGTTTGACTCTTTCGAAAACCGGGCACTTTGGCGCGTTGAACGGCTGTCGGCGGCGTACTTGGCGGCGAGCCATGCAACCTATGCAATAGCTCGGTTCTCTAGAAACGATACCGTGATTCGGAGGATTGCTAGGGATACGGAGTCCCGGCCCGCCGTTGGTGCGGCGGCAAGCGGACGCTATTCTTCATGATCCGCAACGAGAAGGAATTCTCGAAGCGGAATAAGGCTGGGTTCGCCCTGTATCGCGTATTCGACTTCGGCGAGGAGCCCCGGATTTTCGTGCTGGACCATCCGTTGGACGGTCGCGTCGCGTTCACGACTGAGACGCTCGCCCATCAATCGGAGCCGACCCTCCGATTGGCGCCACGATCCGTCCAATCTCATAACGAGGCTGGCCCGATAGGCTTAGGGCGCTTCGTTCGTCTCGGCTGATGTGGGAGCAGTCTCCTCAACGAGAATGCCGAGATTGGCGACGCGCAGTGCGTTGATCGGGGATTCCGCGCCGATCTTCCGGAGCGCGACCCTCGCCTTTTCGGCCACGGCGTGCATCGCCGCCGTCGCGTTTACGATCCTGAAGAACTGCAACGCATTCGCAATGAGGCGGCGCAGTTCGGGGCCGCGGTGGGTCTTGAAGGCCACCACGTAGTCTTGCGTCGCCGCCGCGGCGAGCGCCTCCATCCGTTCGGCTGAAAGATCTTCCTTCGCGCCCGCGAGCAGTTCCGCGAACCCGGGCGTCTCCCTCGGTTCAGCGGCGACTCGCGCGAACGCCTCGCGGACCTCGGGTTCGACAACGTAGGAACCAAAAGCGTAGTCATCGAGGTCGAACAGCTTGCGCTCGTCACGGCGCGCCTCGACGTAGCGCGCGATCATTTCGGTCGCCTCCCCGGCGCGTGCGAGCTTCTTGAACAAGGCGACCGTACCGCTGACATTCATGGGGCTGACGTAGTTGACGCCGCGGTGGAAGGCGTCGCGTATCCCGTCCAGGACTTCCTCCTGGTCGGCGTCGAAGGAGTCGTGGTACCTCCGCCAGGCGTCCTCGAACGAGCCTGCCGCGCGGTCATTCGCCAGCTTGTCCGTAAGCTTGCGCGCCTCGGCGGCGAGTTTTTCGTCGTCGAACCACCCGCGCCGAACGCCCTCGATCAGGACTAGGTCGAAATCACCGGACCAGGGGTGGTCGTACGCGGCGAGCCTGCTCTTCCAGGCCGGGGGTTCGGGCGAATCGTCTGTGCTGTTAGTGAACTTGGCCCAGCTCGCGGCGAACGAGTCCTGCGCCTCCGCCTCTAGGCTGTCGAAGGGCGGCGCCTCCTCGGGCTCGTCGCGGCACCAGCAGGCGAGGCACAGGGAGGAGATAGCCCTCCGGAGCGCTTCCGGGTCGGATCCCGCGAGCACCGGCTTCACGGTTGCGATCAGTCGGCATACCCGCTTCACGATGCGGATGTTCGTGATGCCGAGCGCCTCGGAGCGTTCGGCAACAGCGGTCTCGTCATCCCCCGCGTCGGTCGCCCCGATCTTGGCGACATGGGAGGGCCCGGGATCGAACCTCAATGATATATCGACGACCTTTTCGAGATTGGATTCGAAGTCCGCGCGCTCGCTTTCACCCAGTTTCTCGTCATTGAGGATCAGCGCCACCTTGCATTTGCGCTGCTCGCACAGGAATGCAATCAGGCCCAGCACGTCCTTGACCTTCAGTCCGTCGCCGCGCCGTTCGAAGTCGTCAATGCAGACGACCTCCTCTCGGACCGACATGAATGCGACTTCGCGGAATACGGCGCCGCCAATCAGCTTCTCGAAGTAGGGATGTTTCGAAGCAGTCGAGAAGAACTGCAACAGCCGCGGAAGCTTGCCGACGTTTAAGAAATCCTCCATGGCTTCGACGCTTGGCGGTCGCGCTCCCTTTATCGTCCATTGCGTGTTCTCGAAAATCGCGTGTTTGACCGCGTCGAGGGAGGTCAGCCCGAAAAGGGAGACTTTGGAATAGCCGGAACGCGCGAACTTCTTTTCAGCCTGCGCGCGTCGCACCTGGGCGTCCCAGGCGTGCGTCTTGCCGACGCCCCACTTACCCCGCAGGCAGAGCACGGTGGAAGCTGGGTCCGCTAAGAACCGCGCGATTTCGTTTTCGACGCGTTCGACGGACATCGTTAATCTCCAAAATTACGTCGCTTTATATGGTGCGTGACGGGCGGCGCGACAAACGCCCGTGATGAGATTGAACCCACGGACCCGCTGAACGGGCCACTTCATTTGACCTCTTGGACAGCCTCTGGATCAAAAGATTCCATCGGCGTGAAGCTTTGAATGATTTCCCCGAGCACTTTGACGATCTCATGCTTGCCGTTGGCATCCGTCACTACTTTCCCTCCAATCCCTGCGCGAATGCGAAAGCCAATTTCGCGGTTGATAATACCCTTCAAGGGGTTTCCGTTTTTGTAGATATCGTCCTGCACAAACGCTCGGTAACCGTTCAGCCATTCGGGGTCTTTCTTGCAGGCCTGAATTGATGCCAGGGTAATAGCGCTTGTAAATTGGCCATTCCGGCAGATTGCCTTCGCGGCTTCGACGGCTTGTTCGACTAATTTCCACATCAATCGGAGGCTCTCCGCATCGTTGGGCTTGACGTATCCAGCATGAATTGCGTGCTCAGCCAAAATTCTCTGAACGTGTTCGGTGAACTCCCTCCGAAGCGTTTTGGCTTCGGCCCTCAGAGCGTTGTGAATGACAGTGGCAAGCGGGAGCGACATTTTGACAGTCATGGAAATCTCCAGTTTTTGGTAAGACCGTCATCGGATATAGGTAGGAAATCTATCTGCTGCAAGTCCCCCTCTTGAAAAAATCAGTTTAAAAAAATACTCGGTCACAAGCGGCTGAGCGCCGCCCTGGCGCTCAGGTTCCAGGATCTCTGGGCGGTGTCGACGGCTGAAGGGTGAATGTCGCCGTGTCGCGCTCACGTCTAGTCGGCGGCGACGAAACGGCTTGACAGATGCTTTAAGCCTGTATATTTTAGACTTAAAGTAATTTCGCGGATCGCGGGAGGTTCGCATGCGAATCGTTTGCGTGGGTGGAGGGCCTGCGGGCCTCTATTTCGGCCTGCTCATGAAGAAGCTGCATCCCGAGCACGCGATCACGGTCGTCGAGCGCAATCAGCCCTATGACACGTTCGGCTGGGGGGTAGTGTTTTCCGACGCGACGATGGCGGCGATGCGGATCTGGGACCCGGAATCCGCCGCCGAAATCGAGACCGCATTCAACCATTGGGACGATATCGAAGTCTGGTTCAAGGGGACCCGACAGCGCACGACCGGCCACGGCTTCGTCGGGATCGGCCGCAAGCAGCTCTTAAACATTCTGCAACGGCGCTGCATGCGGCTCGACGTCGAACTCGCGTTCAACCAGGACGCGGGCGGCGATCTCGACTTCCCCGACGCCGATCTCGTCGTCGCATCCGACGGCCTGAATTCGAAAATCCGGAACCGCTACGCGGATGTGTTTCAGCCAGATCTGGTCGTTCGACCGAATCGTTACATCTGGCTGGGCACGAAGAAACTCTACGACGCGTTCACGTTCGATTTTCGCCGCACTGAGCACGGCTGGTTCCAGGCGCATATCTACAGGTTCGACGCCGAGACCTCGACGTTCATCGTCGAGACCACCGAGGAAGCTTATATAGCGCACGGCTTGGATCGGCTCGATCAACGCGACTCCATCAAATTCTGCCAGGAACTGTTCGCCGAAGTGCTCGGCGGGGCCCCACTGATGTCCAACGCGAGACACCTGCGCGGCTCGGCCTGGCTGAACTTCACGCGGCTGATCTGCGGCAAGTGGAGCCATTTCAACGGCGAGAGCCACGTCGTGCTGATGGGCGACGCCGCCCACACCGCGCATTTCGCGATCGGGTCCGGCACGAAGCTCGCGATCGACGACGCCATCGAACTTGCCAGACAATTCGAGGCGCACGGTCATCGGAAAGAGAAGATTCCGGAGGTTCTCGCCGACTATGAGGAAGCGCGGCGAGTCGATGTCGCTCGCATTCAGAACGCAGCCCGCAACGCGATGGAGTGGTTCGAGGTGGTCGGCCGGCGCTACGCCGATCAACTGGAACCCGAGCAGTTCATGTATTCCATGCTGACGCGATCGCAACGCATCAGCCACGAGAACCTGCGCCTGCGCGACAGGAATTGGCTCGAGGGCTACGAGCGCTGGTTCGCGCGCCGGGCAGGCCTGACGGTCGCCGACGATGAGCGTTGCGTTTCGCCGATGTTCACGCCTTTCAGAGTTCGCGGCGTGACGCTGCCGAACCGCATCATGGTCTCGCCGATGGCGATGTATTCCGCCAAGGACGGCCTGATCGGCGATTTTCATCTCGTGCATCTGGGCGCGCGCGCGATGGGGGGCGCGGGGCTTGTGTTCGCCGAAATGACCTGCGTTTCGCCGGACGCGCGCATCACGCCGGGTTGCCTCGGATTGTGGAACGAGGCGCAAGCCGCGCAATGGCGCCGCCTGGTCGATTATGTTCACGGCAATAGCGCCGCCAAGGTCGGCGTCCAGCTCGGCCATGCCGGGCGCAAGGGCTCGACGAAGGTCGCGTGGGAAGGCATCGATCAGCCGCTCGAGGAGGGCGGCTGGCCGCTGATCTCAGCCTCGGCCCTGCCGTACCTCACGCAAGGCCCGATCCCGCGCGCGATGGACCGCAGCGATAGAGACCGGGTCACCGCCGACTTCGTGCGGGCGACCGAGCTCGCGGCTTCGACCGGCGCCGACTGGCTCGAATTGCATTGCGCGCACGGCTATCTGCTGTCGAGCTTTCTGTCGCCGCTGGCCAACCGGCGCGAAGACGAATACGGTGGCGGCCACGAAAACCGGGCGCGTTATCCGTTGGAGGTGTTTCGCGCGATCAGGGCGGTCTGGCCGGTGGACAAGCCGATTTCCGTGCGCCTTTCGTGCCACGATTGGACCGAGGGCGGCAACACGCCCGACGACGCGGCGATCTTCGCCTCTCTATTCAAGACGGCCGGCGCCGATCTGATCGACTGCTCGTCGGGTCAGGTTTGGAAAGGGGAAAAGCCGGTCTACGGTCGTCTCTTCCAGACGCCCTTCTCCGACAAGATCCGCAACGAGATCGGCGTCTCCACGATCGCTGTCGGCGCCATTTCGGAAGCCGATCACGCCAACTCGATCCTGGCGGCCGGACGCGCCGATCTCTGCGCAATCGCGCGCCCACATCTGGCCGACCCGTCTTGGACGCTGCACGAAGCCGCGAAGATCGGATTGACGTCGATCGGCTGGCCCAAGCAGTATTACGCGGCCAAGGGTCAGTACGAGACCAACCTCGCGCGTGCGGCGGCGGGAAAATGACGCGAGATTCCGCGCAGGAGCAGGCGTTCAAAGTCGCGTGTCATGCTCGCGAACGCGACCAAGACAATGACGCGTTGTCATTCCCGCGAACGCGGGAATCCAG
>JBAQGU010000138.1:0-2866 GCA_049287975.1 Roseiarcus sp. | reverse complement strand
CGCTTCTGTTGGTCAGTCACGACAGAGATTTTCTCGATTCCGTCGTCACTTCGGTCCTCGTATCGGAGGGCGGCGGACGCTGGGTCGAATATGCCGGCGGCTATTCCGACATGGTCGCGCAGCGCGGCTATGGCTTGTCTGGACCGTCCAGACAAGCCGCGAGAAAGGCGGAAAAAGCGGCGCCGAACAAGCCGGACCGCGCGGTTCCCAAGCGAAAGCTGTCGTTCAACGAAAGCCGCGCGCTTTCGATCCTGCCCGAGAAGATCGAGCATCTGCGCCGCGAACTCGCCTCACTCGAACGGGCGCTCGCGGATGCGAGCCTTCATGAACGCGATCCGCAGGGCTTTCGGCGCACGACCGGCGCCTACGCCGCCAAGCGGTCGGAGCTCGAAAAGGCCGAGCACGATTGGCTGGAACTGGAGATTTTGCGCGAGGAGGTCGAGGGATCTCGATGAGCACCGGGTTCCGCGCCCGAATCGTGGCGCCTCTCAATGCCCGGCGAAGGAAATCAGCGTGCGCACCGGGACGCCGAGATTTCTGATTTTGGCGGCGCCGCCGAGATCCGGCAAATCGATGACGAAGCAAGCGGCGACGATATCCGCGCCCATCTGCTTCAAGAGCTTCACTGCCCCTTCCGCGGTGCCGCCCGTGGCGATGAGGTCATCGACGAGCAACACGCGCTCGCCGGGGGTCACCGCGTCCTCATGCATTTCCATTTCATCCAGCCCGTATTCGAGGCTGTAGGCGATGGAGACTTTCGTGTGGGGCAGCTTGCCCTTTTTGCGGATCGGCACGAAGCCGGCCGAGAGTTGATGCGCGATCGCGCCGCCGAGAATGAAGCCGCGCGCTTCGATTCCCGCGATCTTGTCGACCTTGGTCCCGGCCCAGGGCTGCACCAACTCGTCGATCGCCCGCCGAAAGGCGCGGGCGTCGCCCAGCAGCGTAGTGATGTCGCGAAACAGGATCCCGGGCTTGGGATAGTCGGCAATCGTGCGGATCGATTTTATCAGATCGCCTTCGTCGGACACGCTTTCTCCCTCTAATGACAGTCGGCTAAAACAGGTCGGCGCCCGCCAGCGAAAATGCGGCGCGATTTCAAAATCCCGATATTTGCAATTATATCAAGCCCGGTCCACAAACACCATCGAACCCGGCGTCGGCAGCTGGCGATTCAGCGGCTTTCGAGGAGTGAGGCCGCGTCCCCCTCTTCACCCCGCTCGCGATCGGCGTAAAGGCCCGACGCCGCCGCGAAGCTCGAGGTTCTCCACCACCGCAGCAGGGGATCAGCCTGCGCCCGCGCGATCCGCTGGTGATGACGGCCAAGGCGCGCGCGTAGATGATGCCGGGACGGCTGCGCTCTTCCGCGGCGCTTTCCCGGGAGCCGTTCGATCGTCTATGTCATGGGCGAGGGCGGACGTGCGATTGCGCTCGCCTACAGTGAAAGCAGGTTGGGATGGCTTCGAGATTCAGACCAAGAGGCCGCGGTTGGTTCTTTCGAATCAAACAGCCCCACCATTTCACTTTCCTGATCGCATTGTTACTGGCGATCGCAGGCGTCGCGAGCACGCGCTTTCAGATCAAATATGTTTCCGCGCACGCCTTCTGGTTCGTCGTGGCGGCCTATGTCGTCCTGGCTCTCGGCACTCTGATCGACGGCCTGTGATTTGCTCGCTACGTCGCGTACTGGGCGACGCCATTGCCGAACGACCAGTTTTCCTTCTTGGCCTCGACCAGGCTGACGACGACGTCCTCGCGCCGCAGGCCGGGGCTGGCGGCCAGATTGTCGGCGAGGGCCGCGAACAGGCGTTTCTTCTGGTCGAGCGTTCGGCCCTCGTTGCAGGTGATCTGAATGATGACGAGATCGTCGGAATAGTTGATTCCAAGATAGCTCGGCGGGTGGACGACGGCGCCCGGCGCGTGCTCGCCGATGACTTGGAAGCGGTCGTCTTCCGGCACGTTGAACGTGCTCGTCATGGCGTCGTGGACGCCTTGCGAGATCGCGGCGCGATAGGCGGGGGGCTTGCCGGCCGCGTGGTCGATGCGGACTAGAGGCATGGCGTTCTCCTTGTTTGTCTTGGATTTCACGTGAGAGCCTATTCTATATAAGCGCGCGCCGACGCCGCGCGATCTGAAATTACCCCTGCGCGGTGGGACGGATGACGATCTCGCCGATGTCGACGTCGGGCGGCTGCTCGATCGCGAATGCGATGGCGCGGGCGATCGCGTCCGGCGGGATCGCCATCTTGTCACGCGCGGCGACGATCTCAGCCTTCACGTCGGGATTGGTCATAGATTCCGCGAAGTCGGTGTGAACGAAGCCCGGCGAAACGGTGGTCACGCGGAGATTGGCGCCGGCTTCCTGACGCAAACCCTCGGAGATGGTGCGGACAGCGTTCTTCGTGCCGGCGTAGACCGACTGCATCGGCACGATCTTCAAGCCAGCAGTGGAAATGACATTGACGAAATGCCCAAAGCCCTGCGTGCGGAAGATCGGCAAGGCTGCGGCGATGCCGTAGAGAACACCTTTGAGGTTGACGTCGATCATCTCCTCCCAATCCTCGACCCGCAGGTCGTCGAGCAGGGAAATCGGCCCGATGCCGGCGTTGCTGACGAGAACGTCGAGCTTGCCGAAACGCTTGTCCGCCAACTCGACGAAGTCGAGCAGATCGTGGCGCCGTTTGACGTCCGTGCTCGAATAGGCGGCCTCTCCGCCGGCTTTCCCGATACGGTCGGCGAGAGCTTCGAGCCGCTCGGATCGGCGGGCGCCGAGCACGACCCTGGCGCCGCGCCCGGCGAGCAACAGCGCGGTCGCCTCGCCTATGCCGCTGCTCGCGCCCGTGATCGCGACGACTTTGCCTTCTATGCC
>JBAQGU010000137.1:0-1567 GCA_049287975.1 Roseiarcus sp. | reverse complement strand
TCTCCATGACGGCTCTGGCGGCGGGAGAAACAACCGAGCCGGCTTTTGCCGATTGGCTCCGCGCGAACACGAGGGCCGCTAACTAAAACGACGGGGTCGTGAGCGGCGCCGCACGCCAAGCCGCCAGCCGGTCTCGGCTGTCGGCTTGCATGGCGCGGGCCGATTGCGCGGCAGCGACCGTTGCGTCAGAGATGAGGGGAGAACGGGCCGCGGTGTCGAGGAGGAAATCATGAACGTAATCAAACCCGCATTGCATCACGCCACGATGAGGACGAGCCATCTCGACGAAATGGTCGCCTGGTATGGCCGAGTGATCGGAGCCCGCGTGACGTTTCGAAACGAACATGCCGCCTGGACGACAAATGACGAGGCCAACCATCGCGTCGCCTTCCTCGCGGTGCCCGGCTTGAGCGACGATGCGCAAAAGGTCAGCCATAATGGCCTGCATCATCTCGCGTTCGAATATGGAAGCTTCGATGACCTGATGTCGTCCTACAAGCGGCTCGCGGACGAGGCCATAACGCCGTCGTTTTGCCTCGACCACGGGATGACCGTCTCGCTATATTACCGCGACCCCGAAGCTAATTATGTCGAGTTGCAGTGCGACTGTTTCGACGATTGGAAGCATTCGCGCGAATGGATGGAAAACTCCGCGGATTTCGCTGCGAATCCGATCGGCGTCTTCTTCGACCCGGCGGAGGTCTTCGAGGCGCATCGATCCGGGGCGGATTTCGACACGCTGCACAGAGCCATGCGAGGCGGCGAACATCTCCCGGAACGCATTCCCAATATCGGGCTGCCGGAATAGCCGCTCCCCTCGGGGAAGTAGCCGCCCTCTTCTTCCTCGCCTACTTCGCGAGCCCCTGGACGAGCGCCGCTTGCAGGGCGGGGCTGGGGGCGCCGTAGAAGGCGGGTGGGGTGTCCTTGTCGCCGAGCGCGCCATAGGCGTGCTCGGCGCCAGCGTCGAACAGCACTTCGAACTTGTGCCCCGCGCAGTCCGTCGGTTTGCAGACGAAGGAAAGCTGGTAGGCCTTTGCGTCGATCGCGATCACAATCATCTCGCCCGACTCGCCGTCGAAGTTCTTGTTGAACTGCATCAGCCAGTCGGGCGTGGGCTGCACAACTTTCATCAACCTTTCCCAGGACGCGCGGTAAGGGCGCAGCCGCAAAACGTCGAACAGGAAGGTTTGCTCGGCCGCGCCCGCGGCGCCGGCGAAAACGAGCAGGGCGATGGAGGCGGCGAAGCGCATCGGAAATCCTGGTTTTGCGGGAAAAGGCGCCGGGTCAGAACGCGCGAAAGGCGATCAGGGTGCGAGTATCGACGATTCCCGGGATCACCTGAACCTTCTGCCCGACGAAATGCCCGATGTCGACGTCGCTCTCGACATAAAATTTGGCGAGAATGTCGAAATCGCCGGCGATCGAATAAATCTCCGATGCGATTTCGGCCTCGGCCAGGGCGCTGGCCGCTTCGTAGGTGCGGCCGAGCGCGCATTTGATCTGGACGAAAAAGATCTGCATCGAGTCATTGCCCCTGATTGGTGCTCTCTTGCGCGATAACTTCCAC
>JBAQGU010000136.1:0-6312 GCA_049287975.1 Roseiarcus sp. | reverse complement strand
TACCTCAGCTAGAGGAAGGGAGATCGCAATGTAGCATGGTTCTGAAATTTAGAAAGAAAACGCACTTTTATTTTCCGGAGTCCTCGCCGATGACGGCTCGCAAGAAAACTGCGACGAGGGAGCGCGTTCGCCGCTCTCCTCGAGACATGCTGGCGGAACTGAGAGTGCGCCTGCGCGAAATCGCCGATCTGCGCGCGGCGGGCGCGGTGTTGAGCTGGGATCAGGCGACCTACATGCCCGAAGGCGGGGCCGCCGCGCGGGGCCGCCAGATGGCGATGCTGTCAGGGCTCGCGCACGAGCGTTCGGTTGCGCCGGACATCGGCCGCTTGATCGAGACGCTGATTCCGTATGGCGAGAGCCTGCCTCGAGCGTCCGACGACGCCTGCCTGATCCGCGTCGCCCGGCGTGATTTCGAGAAAGCCATCAAGGTATCAAGCGATTGGGTGGCGCGCGCCCATGCCCATGGCGCCGCGTCTTACCAGGAATGGACGCGCGCGCGGCCGGCGAACGACTTCAAGGCCATGGTCCCTTACCTCGAAAGGACGCTTGAACTCAGCCGCGAATATTCCGAATTTTTCGCGCCGTATGCCCACGTCGCCGATCCTCACATCGACGATGCCGATGAAGGCATGACCACGGCTTCGATCAGGAAACTGTTCGGCGATCTCGAGCGCGGGCTGGCGCCGCTCGTCGACGCCATTTGCGGACAAGAGGCGCCCGACGATTCCTGTCTGCATCGCGATTTTGCGTCGCCGGGGCAATTGGAATTCGCCAAGCGGGCGGCCGAGCGCCTGGGCTACGACTTCACGCGTGGCCGGCTCGATCTCACGCACCATCCGTTCTGCACGAAATTCTCCGCGGGCGATGTGCGCATCACGACCCGCGTGCGTGAAAACGACCTCGGCGACGCGCTGTTTTCGACGCTGCACGAGGCCGGGCACGCCATGTACGAACAGGCGGTCGACCCGGCGCTCGCCGCCACCCCGCTCGGCCACGGCGTCTCCGCCGGCGTGCATGAAAGCCAGTCGCGCCTGTGGGAGAATATCGTGGCGCGCAGCCGCGGCTTCTGGGCCTATTTCTATCCGCTGCTGCAGAATTACTTTGCCGACCGGCTCGAGGACGTGCCGCTCCAGCGCTTTCACCGCGCCATCAACAAGGTGGCGCGTTCGCTCATCCGCACCGACGCCGACGAGGTGACCTACAATCTCCACATCATGCTGCGCTTCGATCTCGAGCTGAAAATGCTGGAAGGCGAGCTCGCGGTGAAGGATCTGCCGGAGGCGTGGCGCGCGGGGATGAAAGCCTATCTCGGCATCACGCCGTCCGACGATCGCGACGGCTGCCTGCAGGACGTGCACTGGTATGCCGGCGGCATCGGCGGCGCGTTTCAGAGCTACGCGATAGGCAATATTCTGGCGGCGCAGTTTTATGCCGCGGCGCTCGAGGCCCATCCTGAAATTCCGGACGAAATCGCCCGCGGCGAATTCGGCGCGCTGCAGGGCTGGCTGCGCGACAACATCTGGCGCCACGGCGCCAAGTTTCCGCCCAATGAGTTGGTCGAGCGCGCCACCGGCTCGCCGATGCGCATGCAGCCCTATCTCGCCTATCTCAGCCAAAAATACGGCGCGCTTTACGGATTGGAAGACAGGTAGCGTTCAGGCCGCTCGCCGCGCCTTTTTAGGCGCGGCTTGTGGGCGCGGTCGGCTGATTGGACTACGGGGACATTACGCACGTGTGACCGTAAATCGGTTATGGTCATTGTTATTACACTATACCATGAAAGGGTTCGCAATCATTCGGGTTTGGCCGTCGATGTCAGATACAACTGACGGAGTTCATCCTCAGTAGGCAACGGAACTTCCTCCACTGCCGAGCTGGCGCGCATCTCTCCGAACCGCTCGCTAAAAAGCTCTAGATGTGAATCATCGACGCCGATGCAAAACCGGCGCGCCTGGCGTACAATCAGATCGTTGTTCAAACTGGCGATCTCATCGGCGCTCTGTGACTGTATAAAATCCAAGAATTCCGGTCGTGTCGCAGCGACGAACAGCTTCTTCGGCCCTATAGGAATAGAAAGATGCGAGTCCGGATTGACCATCCCGTTGGTCATTATGATTGGCCGGTCGCCAGTTAGAAGTGTTTGTGATCCGTGTAGATCGAACACGCGCCATATTAGATTATTGAAATGATTTCCGACCTCTTCACTATCAATTGTGGTCTGAACGAGATTGATCCAAGTTTTAGCCTCAACTTCCCTGCAGATCTCCTTCCAAAACTCCTCGAACGCCGGAGGGTGATTTGCATCCTTCCGTAGATCGTATTCCCTTTCATATAGGGGTCTCGCGGCCACCATAAAACGAGAGACCGTTTCAAGGGACCGAGCAATCTGCTCAGGGTTCCTATGCAGTAGCGAGACGATGAACCGAGTCCATCCGCTCCGCGTATGGGCATTCATCGTCCACGGGCCGCGCTCGATGATGGCCAAAGCATTCGCGGCGAGGTCATCGGTAATCCGGAAGAACTGCCGCTCAAGGTATGCAGCAACGGCTAAATCGACGCCTGGTACGGTGTAAAGGTCTACAGCGTATCCTACACTACTTCGATGCCGGCGCTGTGTTTGGACGCGGATAGCATTACGAAAATATACGCACACTTTCTTGTCGTCGCCTTCCCAGCGCTTCTGGTAAAACTTCGGGATAAAATGATTTTTTTCGCACATGTGTCTGTCGATAGCCGCGCGGGACCCGGGCGAGGCGACTTGCTCGCCAGCCGATTCGTTTACTTGGCTGGGTCTGCTTAGTTAGACGCCCAGCTCAAATCTCGAATTCGATGCCGATTTCCATGATTTGCGCGTTCGGGATCTTGAAATAGGCGCCGGGCCGCTGGGCGTTGTGATGCATGAACGCGAACAGCGCTTCGCGCCATCGCGGCATGCCCGGACGCCGCCCCGACGGGATGATCGTCTCGTGACCGGTGAAGTAGATCGCTTTCGCGGGGTCGAATTTCGCGATCTGGCCGCGCGCCACCGCGATCGCGAGCCCCTCGGGAACGTTCGGTTGCTCCATGAAACCAAAGCGCAGCCCGACGCGGGTGACGCCTTCGGCGATCGGCGCGACCACGACTCGGTCCTCTTCCGACACCCTCGGCGTCTCCGCCGTCGCCACCGCGACCAGCAACACGTTTTCGTGCAGGATGTGGTTGCATTTGACATTGTGGGAAAGCGCGAGCGGCACGCCCTTGGTCATGCGGCCGAGCACCGCCGCCGTGCCCGGAATCCGCAGCGGCGGATCGCGCCGGAGGCGTTCGACGAAGTCGGACGCACGCTCGCGAATCTCCAGGCGAACCGCGTCCATGATTTCCTCGCCCCTGCGCCAGGTCAGCATCAGGAACGCGATGACAAAGGCGATGAGCAAGGGGAACCAGCCGCCGTCGATGAGCTTCGTCGAGGTCGAGGCGAAAAAGAACAGATCGAGGGCGAGAAGGCTGCCGTTGACGGCATAGACGATCCAGCGATTGTGCTTCCAGTGCAGAGCCACAAAGGTCGCCATCAGCGTGGTGATCACCATCAGCAGCGAAACGGCTATGCCGTAGGCGCCGGCCAGAGCGGCGGACGATCCGAAGCCGAGGACGGCGGCGAGCGTGCCCGCGGCGAGGGTCCAATTGACGAAGGGGACGTAAATCTGGCCGATCTCGCTGCCGGCGGTATGGACGATGTTCATGCGCGGCAAAAAGCCGAGATTGATGGCCTGCTGCGTCAACGAATAGGCGCCCGAGATGATCGACTGCGAGGCGATCACGGTGGCGGCCGTCGCCAGCACCACGAGCGGGACATGCGACCACCCAGGCGCCAGCGCGTAGAAGGAGCTGTCGATGGCGCCGGGTTCGGCGAGGAGAAGGCCGCCCTGGCCGAAATAATTCAGCGTGAGGGCCGGCAACGCCACGCCGAACCATGCGATGCGGATCGGCAATGGGCCGAAATGGCCCATGTCGGCGTAAAACGCCTCGCCGCCGGTGACCGCGAGGAAAGCGCCGCCGACCACGGCCAGGGCGAGCGGACCGGCGTGCCAGAGATAGGTGACGGCCGGCAGGGGACTGAGCCCGGCGAGAATGGCGGGATTCCTGACGATTCCGACAATGCCGAGGGCGCCGGCGACGATGAACCAGATCAGCATCACGGGGCCGAACAGACCGCCGATGAAGGACGTGCCGCGGCGCTGGATCAGAAACAGGACGAGGAGGATGGCCACCGTCAGCGGGACCACGACGCGTCCCATCTGGGGAGCATAAATCTTCACCCCCTCGATCGCGCTCAACACCGAAATCGCCGGGGTGATGGCGCCGTCGCCGTAGAGCAGGGTCGCCCCGATCAGGCCGACTACGACCATGACGGCGCGCCGGCGGTTTTGTCTGGCGCGGCGCGGGCTGACGAGCGCGAGCAGCGCCAAAATGCCGCCCTCGCCGTGATTGTCGGCGCGCATGATCAGGATCGCGTATTTGATCGAGATGACGATGATCAACGACCAGAAGATCAGCGACACGGTGCCGAGCACCGCCTCCGGCGAGACGTGTCCGGACGGACTGGCGGCCTGCGCGGCGACGCTGAACGTGTAGAGCGGGCTCGTTCCGATATCGCCGAACACGACCCCCATGCAGGCGAGCGCCGCCGGCGCCCAGGGGCGGTGTATTGCCTCCCGACTCACCGCGTCGATCTTCGCGACGGCTGTCATGCGAGCGCACTCGGTTGCGTGATGGACCGTAGCGGAACTCCGTCGGCGCGTAAACGGGTGGCGGCGCGTCAGCGTGGGATTGTTCCCTCATCATAAGCGTTCTAAAGTGATTTACACTGGAATACACTTCAATTAGGAGCACGCATATCAAGCCTGCAGGCCAGATGACCCTCACCCTCACTCCCGAGCTCGAGCAGTTCGTGCGAGACGAGGTACGCCGGGGTGCTTTTGCCTCTAGCAGCGAATATGTCCGGGATTTGGTACGTGATCGCTACATGAAGGAGCGCGACCGCGCCGCGAAGCTGAGAGCCTTGGACGCGGCGCTCGCGCGCGGCATCGCCGACGCGGAGGCGGGCCGCGTGCTGCCGGTGGCCAAAGCCTTCGAGCGGCTGCGCGCCGATTTGGAGGCCTCGACCGTAAGCGGCGATGAATGAAGGTCGTCATCACCAACGCCGCTTACGCGGACCTCCTCCAAATTGGCCGCGAGATCAGGAAACACAGCCCCGCTCGCGCGGAATCCTTCGTCTCGGAATTGTACGATCGCTGCCAGAGACTGGGCGCTATGCCGCGGGCCTACCCGCTGCTGCCAAATTGGGAAGACCGAGGCGTACGGCGGCGGGTCCACGGCAATTATCTGATTTTTTATCGGATCGGTCCGGCCGCGGTCGAAGTTCTGCACGAACGCGGGATCTGGATTTGGCCGCAAGTCGCTTGAAGCAGATCTGATCGAGCATACGGAGATTGCGAGACAATGGAGCAACAGGAGTTTGCGAACGTTTGGGATGCATTGAGCGATTCCCCTGACGAGGCCGCCAACATGACCATGCGGTCCAATTTGATGATCGCCATTCAGCGCAAAGTCGCCGGCTGGAAGCTCACGCAGGCCGAGGCCGCGCGTCGCCTTCGCATCACCCAACCACGTCTGAACGATCTTCTGCGCAGCAAGATCGATAAGTTCAGCCTCGACATGCTGATCACTCTAGCGAGCCACGCCGGGATCACAGTACGGCTGGAGATTGCTGCGTGACCCGGCGAGCCCGCTGTTTCCGCCGGCTGTTTCCGGTTAGGTACGCTCGTCTCAGGCTGGCTAGCGGGCATTGGATTTCGCTCTGCTCAGATGTCGGCGACGCTGACTGAAAAGGGAGTGGACTTTTTGGATCGCCTCGGCGTCGCACTCGAGCTTCCGTCTGGCAAGCGCTCCCGACGTATCCTCTGTCGTCCCCGCCTCGATTGGAGCGAACGGCGTCCTTATCTGGCGGGACGCGTCGGAGCGGCCTTGTGCGCTTATTGCTTCGCTCGCGGCTGGGTTCGTCGCATGGAAGGAACCCGGGCCGTCGCCATCACGCCGAACGGGCGTATGGCGTTGCGGGATTCGTTTGGGGTGAAGCTAGTGTGATTGCATGAGGCAATGCGCGGCCAATCACCCAGGCCCCTCACCTCGCCTCTCCCCACAAAGAGGCGCGGAGAGGGGGCCCCGACGACGCTGCCTTCCGGCGACCGGCGGACTTGCTCCCGAGATTTCCGGCGGGGAAACCGGCGCCTGCCTTCTCCTCTCCCCGCCCCTTTGCGGGGAGAGGTCGGGTGA
>JBAQGU010000135.1:0-6416 GCA_049287975.1 Roseiarcus sp. | reverse complement strand
TTGCCCTGGTCGGCCTACATCACCTCAAAAGCGGGAGCTCCAATTTTGGTTAGCGCCAACGATGGCGAGACACTGGGAGGAGGGCTGAATCCAGTCCTCCTAGAAAAAGGCTATGAGACTTCTATCACGCCCGATGGGCGTCGAACATGGTTCGGCCCTGGAAAATGGTTGCAGGAATTTGCTACAGGCTACCTGAATGATGATGAGCAAAAGCTACCGTATGCCGAAAGGGATGTGATTATGCGTCGCCGAGCAATCGCTTGGATTGTTCACAATCCCGGTTCGGCACTTCGTCTTCAATGTGCCAAGTTATTGTACATGTGGGGGCTTTATCCGTTTTGGAACGGGGCGACTCAAACGTTCTTCGGCAATGTCCCAACAATCGCGCTTTCAATTCTGAGTATCCTTTCGCTCGTACGATTTCGACATTACCTCCGGAAGCTGTCACGTTTCTGGTTCCTGCCACTATTTGTTTCATCTGTCGCGCTGATTAGCTGGGGTAGCTGGCGATTTCGCGAACCTGGAGATCTCGGGCTGATCGTACTGAGCGTACTATTCCTCTGGTCCCTCTTTGTGAATCCGAAACATCTGGTGGAACCGACTTCGGGCGGCTTCTCATAGAAGCCGATGCCCGACGAGCGCATGCAGGCCGCCGGGCTGCCGCTCCGTAGACGGCTTGGCAGTCATCGCAATGGCAATAGAATTGAACGAGCGGTTCGCCGGTCAATTCAATCTCCACCTCCCCGCAGCGGCACTGAACGCGAGTTGTCATCTCCGCGGCTCCGATCGTCCATGCTACCGAAATTAATATCGTTCATATATAAACTAAAGTTGCAACGTCCCGCAAGCGATGCGCAGCAGGAAGGCCTAGTCGCGTGAGTCGTTCAAAATGGGGGGATGACTCAGAAACTTCAGTGTCATGCCCGCGAAAGCGGGCATCCAGACTTGGCCGCGCGTGCGGGGCTCTGGATTCCCGCTTTCGCGGGAATGACACAACGTTGAAGGACCTCATTTGAACGACGCGCGCGACTAGGAGCGCCGTCGAAAGGTTGACCGCACCACCCGATTGCTGCGACAAAAATGCGCAAGAGCGAAAGACGAGCGGAGAAACGGCGCCGTTTCTCCGACCTGGATTGAAAGCGCCAGATGGCGGACGATGAGCGTAACTCTTTAGTTGTACATGCCCCGAGGTCACGCGCTGAAGTCGGCGATGTCAATCTAGCGATTGGGCCTTTGCGGCGCCTGGTCGAGACGGCTCGCGCGCGACTAGCCGAGATCGAGGCGAATTACACCGGAGACCGCCGCGCAGTCGAGGCGACGCAAGCGAAGCTGTTCAATCTGGTCAAACAACATTATCAGGAACGAGATCGGCTGCGATTGATCATCCGCGACAGGCGCAAGTATTTGAGGGTCCTTCTCGCTGGGCGGGAGCACGAAGCCGTTCAGACCGCGGGCAAGCATAAAAGGACAACTGCCGAGACCGCGTCAAACTACGAGCGGAGGGCAAGTGCGGCGGGGTACAGAAAGGAACTGGGCGACGAGGCGGAACGCGAGCTCAGGAAGCTCTGGAAACAGCTCATTCTTCTCTATCATCCCGATCGCCATGCGGGCGAGGCGGATACCATCGACACATACGCGAAGCTCATGATCACGATCAATCGAGCCAAGGAGGAGCGGGACATAGACCGATTGCGTGAGATTTACAACGATCCTGGGGGCTTCGTTCTGCGGCAAGGTTGGACATGGTTGGATTTCAGCGATGCTGACGAGATTGCCTCCTTAACGAAACTCCTGGGCACGCTGTATGCCGAAATCGTAAACAAGTTGAGGGCCCTGAATGGTCTTCACGGCAGTTCTTTGTACGAGCTGCACCAACTCAGCAGTGGCCGGCCCGGTCTCTTCGACGAAGCCGCCGCGGGCGTCGCCAAAGCCGTCTTCGCTGAGATAGCGCAATTGGAAGCCGAAGCCGAAAAGCTCGAGAGCGAGATCTCGGAGCGACGAAGCCCGAATTTGTAAATAGCAACCGTGAAAGAGGCGCGCCTGTCACGGGCGGTCGGGGTTTGAACAGCCTGTTCTGCCGCAATCAAGCCGACCGGATCGTCATCAATAGAGGCGTCCGGGTCCTGGATGCTTTGCCGCGGCACGAGGATCTCGCTCGGGCGCTCGGTATGTGAGCCGGAGCGCCGGGTAGGGCAGGGCGGGTCACGCTGCGTCGGCGCTGACGCGGTTGCGGCCTTCCGCCTTGGAGCGGTAGAGCGCCCGATCGGACCGGCGATAGAGTTCGTGCGGGTCGAGGTCGTCGCGCCGCTCCGCCAGACCGATCGACGCGGTGATCGAAATCGCCCGAGCGCCCTTGTTGATCGGGAACTGCTCCCGCTCGATCGCGAGCCGGGCGCGCTCGGCAATGCGTGACGCCGCCACGACGTTCACTCCGGGCATCAGGATGACGAATTCCTCGCCGCCCAGCCGACAGAGCAGATCGCCGCCGCGGATGATGCCGCGAAGCCGATCGGCGAACGCGATCAGGACCTCGTCGCCGGCGTCGTGTCCATAGGTGTCGTTGACGCGCTTGAAGTGATCGATGTCGAGTATCATCAGGCTCAGCGGCGCTCGGCGAATGCGCGCGTTCTCCATCATCGTCGGCAGATGATTCTCCAGAAAGCGGCGATTGTTGAGCCCGGTCAGGGAATCGAACAACGCGAGCTCGATCGACTGCTGCACCTTCTCGCGCAGACTGTCGGCGTATCGCTTCTGGCGGAGTTG
The DNA here is from genome assembly GCA_049287975.1 of Roseiarcus sp. GTDB lineage: Bacteria > Pseudomonadota > Alphaproteobacteria > Rhizobiales > Beijerinckiaceae > Roseiarcus. The sequence goes on along the minus strand of JBAQGU010000135.1, from coordinate 3,653 downwards.
CGTGCGCACGCGAGCGAGCAATTCGTTGCGATCGACCGGCCGGCTGAGCCAATCGTTGATCCCGAGCTCGAGCCCGCGCAGAATCCGCGAGCGATCCTCGAGGTCCGCGATGACGAGAATGGGCAGGTTTCGCGTGCGTTCGACTGCGCGAACCTGGCTGCAGAGGCGCAACGCATCGTAGTCGGAGAGGCCGAGGCTGACGACGATGACGTCGACATTGTCCTCGGCCGCCTTGAACATCGCCTCCTCCGCATTCGCCTCGACCGTGACTACGTGATGCGGCGACAGCGCCTCCAAGAGGCGCTCGGACGAACTCTTGCGGTCGTCGACGAGGAGGAGCCGCCCGCGTCGGCCGTCTTCCGAGTTCGGCGTCGCGAAAGGCGCGATCATGCCGAGCGCCACCGTGGTGTTGGCGCGGTTGCGCAATTCGTCGATCACGACCTTGAGGCGGGCGAGCGAGCGTACGCGAGCGATCAATTGCATTTCGTCGATCGGCTTGATGACGAAATCGTCGGCGCCGGCCTCGAGGCCGCGCACGCGGTCGGCGGGACTGTCGAGCGCCGTGACCATCACGATGGGCAGATGCGCAGTCGAAACGTGGCTCTTGAGGCGTCGGCAGACCTCGAAACCATCCATCTCGGGCATCATGATGTCGAGCAGAACGATGTCGCAAATGGCCTTTTCACAGATCGCGATCGCTTCGGCGCCGCTCGTTGCCGTCAAGACGTCGAAATATTCCGCGCTGAGCCGCGCTTCGAGCAACTTGCGGTTGGCGTCGTTGTCGTCGACGACGAGAATACGCGCGGTCATCTATTCACCTAGCTTCCAGGAATTGATCGATCGTCTCGAAGAACTTCGCGACCGAAATCGGTTTCGACAGGTAGGCTTCGCACCCTCCCTGCCGTATCTTCTCCTCGTCGCCCCTCATGGCGAACGCCGTGACCGCGATCACCGGGATCGACCGCAAGTTTTCATCGTCTTTCAACCACTGCGTGACCTCGAGGCCTGAAACTTCCGGGAGCTGGATATCCATCAGGATCAGGTCCGGCTGGTGCGTGCGCGCCAGTTCGACCGCCTCGACGCCATTTCGGGTCTGGACTATCCGGCAGCCGCGCGTCTCCAAGAGGTCGTTGAAGAGCTTCATATTCAGCTCGTTGTCCTCTACGATGAGCACGGTCTTCGACATTTGCCATTCCGTTGTTCGTCCGGGCGTGGCGACAGGCTATACCCCTTAACGTGCGCTCACCCTAGGCCCGATAAATTTACGAAAGGAGAATCGAACCGTGGGACGATCTCCAAAAAGCGAATCGGTTCCCGCGCAGTCTTTCGCGGCCGAGGTCGCTATCGCCGCGCTGGGATTTCTCGCGGACGATCCCGAAAGGCTGCAACGCTTCCTGGCTCTGTCCGGCCTTGGACCGCATAATTTGCGTCGGGCGGCCGCCGACCCGTCTTTTCTGAGCGCGGTGCTGGAATATCTCGCCGGCGACGAACCGTTGCTGCTCGAGTTCGCGAGCCGTCAGGGCTGGCCTCCCAGCGACATCGTTCGCGCCCGCGACGCCCTCGGCGGCGGATCCGCGGACGAAGCTTGAGCACGGAGCGCCCGGCCGCGCCGAGAGCGCTGTGTCGCGATTGCCTCGCCTCGTTCGTGCAAACCGGCCCGGGGCCGCGGCGATGTCCGGATTGCGGCTCGCCGCGCGTGCTGTCGGTGGCCGATTCGCCGGAGTTGACGCTGGCTCATGTCGACTGCGACGCCTTTTATGCCTCGGTGGAGAAGCGCGACAATCCGGTCCTCGCCGACAAGCCGCTCATCGTGGGCGGCGACGGGCGGCGGGGAGTCGTCTCGACCGCTTGTTATATCGCGCGAACCTTCGGGGTGCGCTCGGCGATGCCGATGGCGAGGGCGCTGAAACTCTGTCCGCACGCCGTCGTTCTTTCCCCCGACATGGCCAAATATTCTGGCGTCGCCCGAGAAATACGCACCCTGATGTTCGAACTGACGCCGCTCGTCGAACCGATCTCGATCGACGAGGCGTTTCTCGACCTGACCGGCTGCGAGGGCGTTCACGGGGCAGGGGCGGCCTCGACCCTCGCCAGGTTCGCGCGCCGTGTCGAGATCGAGATCGGCGTGACCGTCTCCGTCGGCCTCAGCTATTGTAAATTTCTCGCCAAGCTCGCCTCCGAAATCGACACGCCGCGCGGCTTCGCCACGATCGGGCGCGAGGAAGCGCGCGCCCGGCTGGCGCCGCTGAGCGTCGACCGGCTCTGGGGCGTCGGCAAGGTCGCGGGGCAGCGCTTGAGAAGTCTCGGCTTCGGCGTGATCGGCGAATTGCAGGCGCTCGAGCCAGCGGAGGCCGTGGCGCGTCTGGGCGAAGACGGGAAACGGCTCTGGCGCCTCGCCAACGGCATCGACGATCGGCGCGTCACGACCGAACGCGAGACCAAGAGCATCTCGGCGGAAATCACCTTCGAGCACGATGTCGGCGACGCCGCCGAGCTTTCGCGAGCGCTGCTCGGCCTCTGCGAACGCGTCGCCGAGCGGCTGAAGCGCGCAGGGCTAGCGGCGGCCGGCGTCACTTTGAAATTGCGCACGCCCGATTTCAAATTGCGCACGCGCAGCCGCTCCGGCCTGACGCCGACGCAATTGGCGCCGCGCCTGTTCGGAACCGCGCGCGCCTTGCTGGAAGCCCAGCCCGCGGGTGCGCGCTATCGCCTGATCGGAGTGGCGGCGGCGGATCTGAAGCCCGGCGCGGATGCGGACGACGTCGACCTGATCGAAGGCGATCGGCGTCGCGAGAAGGCTCGCGAATTGGCGATCGACGCCTTACGCGACAGGTTCGGCTCCGGCGCGGTCGTGCGCGGCCTCGCGTTCAGGCCATCCGCGGCCCGAAGGGGGTGACGCGGGAGAAAGGCGTTCCCCCGCGAGGGGGGAAGGGAGGCGCCCAGCCTCACTTGGCGCAGGTGTGGGTCGGCAGCCATTCGAGTTTAGTGAGCTTGGCCGTCAGCACGAACGCGCCGTAATCGAGCTTCAGCGTCCCCGAGACGCCGTTTTCATAAAGATCGAACGAAAGCACATATTCCGGTGGCGCATCCTTGGAAGACTCGTCGAAATAGGAGACCGACACGGGCCAGCGCCGCATCTTGACCAGCGCCTCCGCGGTCGCCGCGTCGGGCCCGGGGCTCGTCGCCTCCTTGCCGATGACGGTGAGCGTGGCGAACACCTTCTTGCCCGTGTCCGAGCCGTCATAAACGCGCGCTTCCATCGTCCCGCCGCCCTCCCGGGCCTTGGCGATGATCCGCTCGACGTGCTGCGTGGGGAAAAGCACGTCCTTGCCGATGTCGATCTTTTGCGCCGTCGGTTTCGTGAGCTTGATCGTGGTGTCGCCCGCGTCGCCGCGCGCGGCCGAACCGGCGATCGGCGGCGCGGGCTCGCCCAAACTTTGCGAATCGATCTGGAATGTCAGACTTTTCCCGCCGCCGTCCTCGAAGGTGAGAGCGCGAATGTCGGATGAGATCGGGTTGCCTTCGTTGCGTTGGAGTTCGGTCAGTTGGCGAAAATTCGAGGCGTAGCCTTCACAGGCCGAGCCGCGAAATTCGTACGCGATCAGCCCAGAGGCGGCGATCGGGGTTTGGCCGCTCGGCGGACGGCTCGAGTC
>JBAQGU010000134.1:0-2540 GCA_049287975.1 Roseiarcus sp. | reverse complement strand
TACCAAAGCAAGCCTTTCCGGCCATCACTTGCCGGCGCCACGGCTCAAGTTAAAGTAACGATCCCTGACCATCAAGCTTATGTAATAAAAGACTAGCACTCTTAGTATATTACGCTTTGACCTTTTTCTCCGCTCGCGTTGTCATCTATGACTTGCGAGAGGCGGCAGCCGATTGATTAACACCGCACGCGAGCAAGTCCCTTGTAACCAAGCCAAGAGCCGAGGCGCAGGAGAAAGCACCTCGGAGAACTCCCCCGCTCCCCTGCCCCGCGTCGTCGGCCTCACGAGATCGGAAGCGGTGCGGCGGTTGGATCGGCGAAAGGATGAAACACGGGGGCAGGTTACGGGGCATCCTCGGTCGGCGGCTTGGCGAGAGTGTCATATTTCCAGCTCCACGCCTGCCGCATTGGGCGCGTGGCTTGCGTCGCGGCCTCCGGCGCGGGGGTAGGTGCGGAATCCGCCCTGCCCTGCTCGGCGAGCAATTTTCGCGCCTCGGCGAAAGTCGGCGGTTTCTCTTGCGGCGGATGCGCGACCGCTCGATAGCGACACTCTGAGTGCGTCCTCTCTTATCGCGGCGCCACGGTCGTACTTCTTTCATGAGTTCTTCCCGACCTTTTCGGTAGCCTTCGGCTTCGGCGGCGAGTTCGCAGACAAAGCCCAAGAAGACTGGTGTCCCATATGGTGGTCGATCCCGACGCGGGCGGCTTGGCGTTGCGCACCATGAGGTCCGTGAGCTGCGTCCGCATTCTGGCTCTTTTTTTGGCTCTCAATGGGGTGGGTAGGTACGGTGATCCACGAGGAACCACGGGACGACCGATTGGACCGGAATGCCCAGAAGTTCAAAATTTAGGGGAGCCATGAGGTACAGAGTGGAGCGGGTAGAGGGAATCGAACCCTCGTATTCAGCTTGGAAGGCTGCTGCTCTACCATTGAGCTACACCCGCGGCCGAAGCGGCGCACGAGCGTCACTATAGCTCGCCTTCGCTGGCGGCGTAAAGATCACGCCGCGAGATTGCGCGGGCGTCAGAACTCGGTCTGCCGCTGGATCAGCGCCCTGACTCGAGTCATTTGCTCCGGCGTGAGATTCGCGGTCGCCCGGTCGAGCTCGGGGTCCGCGAGGCCTGCGGCCTTGGCGAAATTATGCCATAGCGCGGCCTGCACCAGATCGCGCGGCACGCCGCGCCCGCCGACATAGAGATGGGCGAGACGGTTCTGTGCGATCGGATTGGCGTGCGCCGCGGCCTTTTGAAAAATCTTCGCCGCCTCGGTCTCGTTGCGGTCCACGCCGACGCCGTTGAACAGCATGATCGCATATTCGACCTGGCCAGCGATGATGCCCGCGTCAGCGGCGCGCTTGAGCCAATGGGCGCTCTCGGCGATGTCGAGCGGCACGCCGCGTCCCTGGCGCAGCAATACGCCGTACGAATAAGAGCCGTTGTCGTCGCCAGCGATGGCGGCCCGCTTGAAATAATCCGCCGCCTTGGCGAAATCGGCTGCGGTGGACCCGTCGCCTTCGATCGCCAGCACGCCCAGATTGTATAGCGCGCCCGGGTGACCCAAGCCGGCCGCTTTCTCGAATTGCGCCTTGGCGCCCGCGCGATCCTTGGGCACGTCGGGGGCGCCGTCGAGCAGGACGACGCCCAGCTGGAAGGCGGCCTGTTTGTCGCCGAGAGCGCTCGCCAGCCGATACCAATGCACCGCCTCCGCGACGTCCTGACGGACCGCGAGGCCATCGCGATAAATCTCGCCGATCAGCGTCATCGCGGCCGCGTCCTTCGGATTAGCCGCCACGCGCTTGGTCGCTTCGCTCAAAGCGGTCAGGAAAGAGCCGCGCTGGTAAGCGCCGAAGGCGAGATCGGGGAGCGGACCGACCGCGGGGACGTGCGGCGAACCCGACACCGCCATCGTCGATCGTGGCATCTGGAACGGCGGCGAACGGGTCTGTGCGCGCGCCTGAAATGCCCACGCGGCCGCTCCCACGACGAGGCCGAGGGTCAAATCTCGCAGGGGGCCCCCTGGTTTCATGGCTTCAGTCCGCCAACTGCGCGATGCGCCGCGTCGCCTCTGCGACAATGGCTTCCGGCGAGGGTGCGCTCCAGACGGCGTCGCCCAGCGCGACAAAATCGGCGCCGACCGCCGCGAGCGGGGCGACCGCGTCGAGGGTCGCAGCGAAGGCGACGCAGGGCGTTTCGAATATCTCGGCCCACCAGCCGACGCGATCGAGCGTCTCAGTGAGCGGCGGCGTCCATCCATCGGGCCGCGGCTCCCCGAACATCACGTAATCGGCCCCCGCCTCCCCGGCGCTCATGGCGTCGTCGCGCAGCCGCAAATGGCCCGCCCCGACGATCCGCTCGGGCTGGAGGCTAGCCAAGGCTTGAAGAAGTTCCGCGCCGGCGCCAGCGACATGCGCGCCATCCGCGCCCGCGCGCGCAGCCAGGCGTGGATCATTCTCGACCAGCAAGGCGACGCCCACCGAGGCCGCCGACTCGGCGAGCCGAGCGACGATCCGTTTGGCGTCCCCCTCCGCGCCCGGCGCCAGG
>JBAQGU010000133.1:0-2621 GCA_049287975.1 Roseiarcus sp. | reverse complement strand
TCCCCACCGCGCTGCCGCTCGCCCCGGCCCGAGTAGCCACCAAGAAGAAACTCCCACAACGTCGAAAAGTGAAATAAATTCAACCCGTTACCCCCGGACCATGCTCACCGAACAGGGGGAACATCCGGTACAAATCGGCACAGGGATCGCGTCGAGTTCAGCTTGCATCCGATACTCGGAAACAGAGCCTTCGATCGGCGATTCTTCGGGAGCGTGGACCGCCGCAACGTCAGAAGTGGTCACGGTATGAACGTCTCCGGTAGATGGATGTCTACCCGAAACTTAGCTTCAGTACGTGACGAAAACAATTGCATTTCATTTGGCACAGGGACCATGACGCCAGCGGCGTCGCTCCCCGTGAGAACGATGTTGCCCCTGCACGGAGCTTTAACAGAACCATTTAACTCAATGCAATTGGATTATACCGCCGTCTTTTAGTGATTTCGGCTTTCAGAAGATCCAGCCTTGTGGACTGCGGCAATAAGGGCAGACACGTCGAGTGGTTTAGGTAGGTAGACCAGCGCACCTGCCGACCGACACCGCTCGCGCGCTTCGGTATCGTCGCGAGCCGATATTATCACGGTAGGAATCCGAATGCCCCGACTCACCAGATGCTCTTGAACCTCAAAACCAGTCATCTCTGGCATTTGCAAATCCAGGATCAGGCAATCCGGTTTCCCGTCGGATAAAGAGTCGAGAAATTGTCGCCCTGACTGGTATGTCTGCGCTGCGAATGAGCGGGTCTTCAGAAGCCGCGCCAACGAGTTCAGCACGGAAGGGTCGTCGTCGACAATAGCGATCATGCGCACCTGACTTTCATTCCGTTGCTAGGGTGCATCGGATCGGACGGCCTGTCCAGTTGGCCCAAAGGCCTACAGGAGGGTTTCTCTCTACAGCTTCGGCAGCGCGGGGATGCCGGCTTTCTCGGCTAGCCTCACAAGATCGGGAACAGTGCGCACACCTAGCTTCGCCATGACCCGCCCCCTATGAACCTTGATTGTTTTTTCCGCGGTTCCCAATTCGTCGGCTATCTGCTTGTTGAGACGACCAGCTACAACGCGCGCAAGCACTTCGAGTTCCCTGGGAGACAAAGTCGAAATTTTTTTCCGAACCGCTGCAAGGTCCGCACGCAATTGGCGAGCTTTGGCGTCTTCTATCTTAGCGCGTGCAATAGCGTCGAGCAGCTCCATTTCGCCCACGGGCTTGGTGAGGAAGTCCACCGCGCCGGCTTTGAGCGCCCGCACAGTCGTGGGAATGTCGCCCCTGCCGGTCAAGAATATGACAGGCCTTTCCGCGCCGCCGGCCGCCAGTGCCCGGTGAAGCGACAAACCATCGAGACCCGGCATCGAGACGTCAAATACCGCGCAACCAGGGATATCGGGATCGTGATTGTGCAGAAAGTCCTCAGCCGACGTGAATGCTCGAGCGTTCATACCGTTGGCGAACAAAAGGCGCGACAGCCCTCTCACGACGCTCGCGTCGTCGTCGACGAGGTAGACGGTGAAACCTCGATCTGTCACTTGAGGGCCATTTGCCCTAACGCCCTTACGCCGTTCCTCATGCCCGAGGAGGTGAGCATAGACCTCTCGCAAGAAGAAGGGAAGCTTATGCTGGCGTTTATGCTCCTGGTCAGCGGCTGGAAGATTTCGCGACACTGGGGCAAGATCGCCGGACCGTCCCATTTTTGATACCGCGTCTCGTTGATCCCGCGCCGATTCCTCCCATGCGACAAGGGCCAAGAATTCCTTCCGGAAATTCAAACTGATCCACTACCCACATCCGCGAGGGCCGCCGCGACAAGCAGCGGCAGACTTTTGCCAACTGAACCGGTGCGAGCCCGCGCAAATCTAGCTTGCCCGTGCGCTCGCGCGCCTCTTTCGCGATGCAATGCCGGGCGATCGCCCATCCGTCGAATTCAGCGGCCATGAAATCCCGCGCGCGCCTCGCCCGAGTCATCCGGGCCACGCTAACTCCCAGCCCGACCTTGGGGAAGAGGCGGACGGCGCCGATCGTCGCACGGCCCGGAACTCGGAATGGGGGTGAGTCGCGGGTTCGCTACAACCCTTCCAGGGCGGCCTCCGCCAGCGTCGGGGAGTCATATCGCGATCGGAACCATTGAGTTCAGCTGCGCGAGTCACGCCGCCGCCAGCGCCTTCCGCACCGCCTCGGGATCTCCCTTGATCGCGCGCAACAAGGTTCTGGCGGGACCGCTCAATCGCTTCGCGCCGCGTTCCCATTCCTGCAACGTTCGCAAGCTGAATTCGTAGGTCGAGGCGAACTCGGCCTGGGTCATGCCTGTGGCGCGGCGGATGGCGCGCACGTCGATCTCCGGCGCCATGTCGGACGCCGCGTCGGGGTTGGCGGCGATCTGCCGCGCGATGTCGGCGTCCGACATCCCAACCAGCCGATCCCAGTCCGTCGCGGCCAGCGCATCCCGCGCGGCTTCACTTGATTTGCCGGGCATATCGCTTCACCTCTCTCGAATTGGCCTTGCGAAGGGAAATCACTCGCCTCTCCGCGCCGCGATCGACATGAACGCAAACGTCTCTCCATAGTAGAAACGATCATAGGCCAATGGGCTTCCATCGTCATTGCGAGCGCAGCGAAGCAATCCAGGGTTC
>JBAQGU010000132.1:0-3647 GCA_049287975.1 Roseiarcus sp. | reverse complement strand
GGGCGCCAGCGCGTCGGGGGACGGGGAGGAGGCGCGCGAGCGGGAGACTGCCAAGCTCTACAGCAAGATTGGCGAATTGACGGTCGGGCGGGATTTCTTGGTCAAGGGGCCAAGTCGATGACGCGCCGGCGAGACCCGCGAAGGTCGAGCGAAGTGGAGCCGAGTTGTCGGTGCGGCGGCAATGCCAGCTGCTGAACGTCGCCCGTTCCGGCGTCCATCGGCCGCGACCCGGGCCTTCCGCCGACGATCTGGCTTCTGATGCGTCGGATCGACGAACTCTATCTGGAGAGGCCGTTCTACGGGTCGCGGAGAATGACGTTCGACCTGAATGAGGAAGGCCGGGGCGTCAATCGCAAGCGGGTGCAACGGCTGATGCGGCTTATAGGGCTTGACCATGGGGCGGGGAGCGTTACGGTCAACCCGGGAGGACAAGCTGACGAGCAAAAGAGAGGCGCTCGTCGAAGCGATTGCGATGGCGCCGGATCCGTCCGGTCGCGCGGCGGCGAGACAGCGCGGTCAGACGCCCAGGGGCTGTCTCGTCACAGGTTCGAGTGGGTCGATTCGCCGGCGGAAAGTTGCAGAAAAAGGCGCCTCACGCTTTGAATTCGCTCGATGCAGAATTGAAATCGGCGCCAGAATGCCGGCCTCACGCAGGCGCCGGCAGCCGCTTCAACGCCCGCCCGAACCGATCGAACAAATTGTCGATCTCTCGCGGCGTGATGATCAGCGGCGGGCAGAAGGCGACGACGTCGCCGATCGCGCGGATGATCAGGCCTTCCTCATGACAGAGTTCGGCGATCTGGGCCCCGAGCGAGCCGGGCGGGTCGAACGCAGCCTTGGTTCGCTTGTCCGCCACAAACTCCAGCGCGCCCATCAGACCGATGCCGCGCGCTTCGCCGACGAGTGGATGGTCAGCGAAGCCCCTGACGCGCGCCTGGAATTGCGGCGCCAGCCGCGCGGCGGCGCCGACGAGGTCGCGCTCCTCGATGATGTCGAGATTCTCCAGCGCGATCGCTGTTCCCACGGGATGGCCGCTGGCGGTGAAGCCATGGCCGAACACGCCGATCTTGTTCGAATTGTCGGCGAGCGTCTGATAGATCGGGTCGGTGAACAGGATCGCCGAGAGCGGAAAATACGAGGAAGTCAGCGCCTTCGAGACCACCATGAAATCGGGGTCGATATCATAGGTCTGGCAGCCGAACATATTGCCGGTGCGGCCGAAGCCGGTGATCACTTCGTCTGCGACGATCAGCACGTCGTGCCGCCGGCAGACCGCCTGCACTTTCTCCCAGTAGGTTCGCGGCGGCGGCATCACGCCGCCGGCGCCCATGACGGGCTCGCCGAAGAACGCGGCGACAGTGTCCGCCCCCTCGCCGAGAATCGTCTGCTCCAATTCGTTGGCGAGGCGCGTGGCGAATTCTTCCTCGCCCTCGCCCGGCTGGCCGAAGCGCCAGTGGTTCGGGCACGAGACATGTTTGACGAACGGCAGCGGCAGATCGAAATCGCGGTGGAAATTCGGCAGGCCCGACAAGCTGCCCGAGGCGATCGAGACGCCGTGATAGGCCTTCTGCCGGCTGATGATCTTCTTCTTCTGCGGCCGGCCGAGCGCGTTGTTGTAGTACCAGATCATTTTCAAGACGAGATCGTTGGCCTCCGACCCCGACGACGTGAAATGGGCTTTCGCCATCCCCGGCGCCATGCCGACCAGCCGGTCCGCCAGCTTGGTCGCCGACGGATGCGACTTGTGCGCGAACGAATGGTAGTAGGGCAGCTTGGCCATCTGCTCCGCCGCCGCCTTGACGAGTCGCGCCTCGCCGAAGCCGACCGCGACGCTCCACAGGCCGGCGAGGCCCTCGATGTAGGGCTTGCCCTGATCGTCGAAGACATAGACGCCCTCGCCGCGCTCGATCATCATCGGCCCGACCTGCTCGTGCCGACGGGCGTTGGTGGCTGGGTGGAAATAATAGGCGATGTCGCGGGCGGCGAGCGAATTGGGACGATCGTTCACGTGCGGCTCCTGTTGCAGGCGCGCATTTGCGCCGGAGAGGTGGTTTTTGTCCAGCGGCGGGAGGCGAACACCGGATGAAAGATGCGCGGAGATTCCCAGCGCCCTCACCCCAGCCCTCTCCCGCAAGGACGGGAGAGGGCTTGCGCCGGCCGGCCCCCCCGTGGAAGGGTGCGACGCTACTATGGAGCTAGCGACGCATGGACGAGGCCTTTATCGGCGTCGATGTGGGCACGGGCAGCGCGCGGGCGGGCGTCTTCGACGCCGACGGACGATTGCTCGCCAGCGCCAAACGGCCGATTGCGATCTGGCGCGAGCCGGGGGAGATCGTCGAGCATTCGTCTCGTGACGTCTCGGACGCGGCCTCGGCGGCGGTGCGGGAAGCGGTCGCGCGGGCGGGGATGGGGTCCGAATCCGTCGCCGGCCTCAGCTTCGACGCGACCTGCTCGCTCGTGGCGCTCGATCCCGACGGCGGTTCGCTGCCGGTCGGCCCCAGCGGCGATCCCCGACGTGATACCATCGTCTGGATGGACCACCGGGCGGTCGCCGAGGCCGACGAGATCAATGCCGGCGGCCATGACGTGCTCCGCTATGTCGGCGGGACGATCTCGCCGGAAATGCAGTCGCCGAAGCTGCTCTGGCTGGCGCGCCACGCGCCCGAAACCTTCGCGCGAGCCGGGCACTTTCTCGATCTGACCGATTTCCTGACCTATCGGGCGACGGGCGCGCTGGCGCGATCCGCCTGCACCGTCACTTGCAAGTGGACCTACCTCGCCCACGAGCGGCGATGGTCGCGCGATTTCTTCGAAAGCGTCGGGCTGGGCGCGCTGGGCGGCGAGGGATTTTCCCGAATCGGCGACGAGGTCGTCGAGCCCGGCACGGCCCTTGGACGCGGTTTGACGGCGGAAGCCGCGACGGCGATGGGCTTGCGGCCCGGCATTCCCGTCGCGGCAGGGTTGATCGACGCGCACGCCGGGGCGCTCGGCACCTTGGGAAGCGCTTTCGGCGCGGCCCCGGCCGACCCGCGCAGGCGTCTGGCGCTGATATTGGGCACGTCCTCCTGCTGCATGGCGGTCTCCGACACGCCTCGTTTCATCAAAGGCGTCTGGGGTCCCTACTACTCCGCGCTGACCCCGGGGCAATGGCTCGCAGAGGGCGGGCAGAGCGCGTTCGGCTTGGCGATCGACCATCTCATGCGCATGCACCCGGCCTTTGCCGAATATTCGCTCAGAGCCGGCGACGGTTTCGACGCGATGGAGCGCGAAATTGTCGCCAGCGCGGGTGGGGCTTCGAAAGCGGTCGAACTCGCGCGGGATCTGCACGTCCTGCCGGATTTTCTCGGCAATCGCTCGCCTTTCGCCGATCCGGCGGCCCGGGGCGCGATCGTCGGCCTCGACCTCGGCAACGACGCGAACAGTCTGCGCGCACTCTACGTCGCGGGCCTTTGCGGGCTCGCGCAGGGTCTTGCGCAGATCATTCGCTCGCTCGAGGCGGGCGGTTACGAATTCGAGACGATCGTGGTCAGCGGGGGCGCGGCGCGCAGCGCGCTGGTGCGCCAGATCATCGCCGACGCGGCTGCCAAGCGGGTCGCCGCGCCCGAAACGAGCGAACCCGTGCTGCTGGGCGCCGCAATGTTGGGAGC
>JBAQGU010000131.1:0-2856 GCA_049287975.1 Roseiarcus sp. | reverse complement strand
CCTCCAATCCAGCGCCCATGCCAGGCACACCTTCGTCGCTTCGCTCCTCGCAATGAAGATCCAGATGCCTCACGGCTTCAGTCGCCAGCCGGTGCGGAAAATCCACCACAGCAGGAGCAGGCAGACCGCGATGAACAGCGCCGTGAAGCCGAGGCTGACCCCGACGCCGACGTCGCCCTGACCGTAAAAACTCCAGCGGAAGCCGCTGACGAGATAGACGACGGGATTGATCAGGCTGACGGTGCGCCAGAACGGCGGCAGCATGTCGATCGAATAGAACGAGCCGCCGAGGAATGTCAGCGGCGTCACGATCAGGGAGGGAATGATCGCGAGCTGCTCGAAATTCTTCGCCCAGATGCCGATGATGAAGCCGAACAGGCTGAAGGCGATCGAAGTCAGCATGAGGAAGGCGATCATCCAGAACGGGTGGAGAATCTGCACCGGCACGAACAGCGTCGCGGTCGCCAGAATGATGAGGCCGATCATCACCGATTTGGTGGCCGCCGCGCCGACATAGGCGAACACGATCTCGGCTGAAGACAGCGGAGCGGAAAGAATCTCGAATATCGTGCCGGTGAATTTCGGGAAGTAGAGGCCGATCGAGGCGTTCGAGATGCTCTGCGTCAGCAGCGACAGCATGATCAACCCCGGCACGATGAAGGCGCCGTAGCTGACGCCGCCGACCTGCTGGATGCGCGAGCCGATCGCGCCGCCGAACACCACGAAATACAGCGCCGTCGTGATGACAGGCACGGCCACGCTCTGCCAGATGGTGCGCCGCGTGCGCGCCATCTCCTGGCGGTAGATCGCCCAGACGCCCTCGGGGTTGATCGGAATGAAGTCGTTCACGCGGCGCGCCCGATCAAGCCGACGAAAATATCCTCGAGCGTGCTGGTCGAAGTCTCGAGGTCGGTGAAATCGACGCCGATCTCGCCGAGCCGTCGCAGCAGAGCCGGAATCCCGCCACCCTCGGCATTGGCGAAGGTGTAAGCCAGACGATTTCCGCCGTCCTCGAGCGCGAGCGGCCAGTTCGCCAGCGAAGGGGGCAACGCCGTCATGGGCTCGTGCAGCTTCAGCGTCAGTCGCCGCTTGCCGAGCTTGTGCATCAGCGCCGTCTTTTCCTCGACCAGTACCAGGCGGCCGCCGTTGATGACGCCGACGCGGTCGGCCATCTCTTCTGCCTCCTCGATATAGTGTGTGGTCAGAATGACCGTGACCCCCTTTTCGCGTAACCTGCGCACCAGCGCCCACATGTCGCGCCGGAGGTTGACGTCCACGCCCGCCGTGGGCTCGTCGAGGAACAGCACTTCGGGTTCATGGCTGAGCGCCTTGGCGATCATCACGCGCCTTTTCATTCCGCCGGAAAGCTCTACGACGCGGCTGTCGCGTTTCTCCCAGAGCGAGAGGTCGCGCAGCAGCTGTTCGAGGTAATGGTCGTCGGCACGGCGGCCGAACAGGCCCCGGCTGAAGCGCACCGTCCTCCAGACCGTCGAGAATATGTCGAGCGCGATCTCCTGCGGCACTAGCCCCACCTTCGAGCGCGCCGCACGATATTCGCGCGCGATCTCGTGGCCGGCGACCAGAACCCGCCCAGAAGTCTTCGAAACGATGCCGCAGACGACCCCGATCAGCGTCGTCTTGCCGGCTCCATTTGGCCCTAGCAACGCGAAAATCTCGCCCTTGTCGATCGTGAGATCGACCTCGTCGAGCGCGACTAGGCCGGAGGCGTACTTTTTGGTGAGGGCGGCGATGGAAAGGATCGGCGACATGGCGGGCTTGTAGCGCGGGGGGAGCGGCGAAGCGAGGCGGCGAAGGGAAAACCAGCGCTGTTTTCCCATTTGCTCCCGGCGGGGAGAGCGGGAACGCCGGGGAGGAGGTTTGGCGCATGGGCCGTGCTCGACGAACATGTGTCATGCTCGCAAACGCGAATCGCGTTCGCGAGCATCCAGAATACAACGTCGCTACAAGGCTTGCCGCTTTGCGCCGCTTTCGACGGCTTACGTCGCCCATTCGTCGTGTCCCACGGCTGGATCCCAGCCTTCGCGGGGATGACACAAGTGGGCTGGTCAGCCGATGCCGTGGCTCGCGATGACGGAAAGCGCGGTCGACAACCGAACTGATGAGAACAGGTCGGCCGCCGGAAATCGCCCGCTCATTTTTGGGTCGCCAGGGCCTCGCTCGCCTGCCAGAGCCGAGTCGCCGCCGAGTCGTCGCGCGCGGCGGCGGAACGATCGGCGATCTTGCGGTTGGCGAAATATTCGCCGCTGAAATTGGCGGCCTCGGGCGCCGAGGCGAGATAGACGATCGTGTCGGCGCCCTGCTCGGGGGAGATCGCGAACCATTTGGCGAACGGGATCAGCCGACCGAGCCAGCCGCCGGCCTCGTCGCCGAACCGCGAGGCGACGAAGCCGGGGTGCAGGCAATTGGCGACGACGCCCGTCCCGGCGAGCCGCCGCGCAAGTTCGCGCGTGTAAAGGACGTTGGCGAGCTTCGAGCGCCCGTAGACCTTGAAGCCGCTGTAGTTTTTTGCGCTTTGCAGGTCGTCGAAATCGAGTGTGGCGCGGAAATGGGCGGCCGAGGCGGTCGAGACGACGCGCGCCGGCGCCGAGCCTTTCAGCCGCTCCAGCAGCGTCCGCGTCAGCACGAAATAGGCCATGTGATTCAAAGCGAAGGTCATTTCGAGGCCTTCCGAAGTGGCGCGGCGCTCCGCGAACATCGCCCCCGCGTTGTTGATGAGAACGTCGATGCGCGGCTCACTCGCGGCGATCTCGGCGCCGACCCGCTTCGTATCGGTCATCAACGAAAGGTCGGCGAGAAGCGAGCGATGGCCGAGGCCGGGCGCGATCGCCTCGAGTT
>JBAQGU010000130.1:0-10256 GCA_049287975.1 Roseiarcus sp. | reverse complement strand
AGGGCGCGGCCGCCTCCAGCGCCGCCAATGCAGTCCCCTCGCGGTGGGGAGCGGGCCGGAGCGGAAGTCGGCTCGAAAACAGGCTCGCCGCCCGCGCCATCGCAACCCGCAGGAGCTTTGCCGCTCCGTCGGGCGCCGATATCGTCGCGACGCCGTCACGATGGCGCGGGTCGAACAGCGGCTCCCCCGACAGGGCCGCGGCGTCGGCGAAGGCGAGGGCATACTTGCCGGGCATCCGCAAAGCCGCGGCCTTCGCCAGCTGCCGTTGCACCGCTGCGCCGAGCGGCGGTGAGATGATTTGGGCTTTGGACAACAATTCTGCGACGGCGAGCGCACGCGCCGGTTCGGCCGCGTCGAGGTCGCGGCCTGGCCCTGGCTCCGGTAAAAGCCCCGCGGCCGTCGCCCCGATCAGCAGGATCAGCGCCCAAGCGACGAGCGCAAACGAATTGCGCAACCCCTCACCTCGCCCCAAGCTGGCTGGGGCACTCGCTCTCGAGATCGCGCCCCCGCTGTTTCAGACTCGCCAATATGGCGGGATAGAAGGTATCCAACACCATATCGTACCCGGCGGCCGTAAAATGTACGCCGTCCGTTGCGCGAACCTGTATCATGGCATTTTTCGCGTTCGGGAGAAAGGGCTTGTATTCGTCGGGCGCCTGCCCCGAAGTCCAGGGGGGGGCGTAGACGGCGAGCGGCGAGCCGACCGCACTGACGGCGGCGGCGAACAGCTGATTCTTGGCGATCGCATCGGCGTTGGCGTCGGAATCGAGCATCACAGGCAGTCCGAGCATGAGGATCGAGCCGCCCTTGGCGATCGCGTTGCGCACGAGGTCCTCGACGAGGGCCTTGTAGCGGACGTCAAACGCCGGCCCAGGGAACGGGATACGCTGCTTCCTGTCCTGCTCGACGATCGGCTGCCGATCGTTGATGCCGAAAGACCCGACAAACAGATCCACCCCGGGAACCTCGGCGAGCGTCGCGACCTCGGTTGGCCAGTTGAACTGGTCGAGCCGGGTGAGTCCGGTCCCGTTCTTGCCGTGGCGGATCAGCTTCAGCCTCTCGGCCAGGCATTTGTCTTTTCCGAGGCGTCGAAACATCGCGCCCCAGAGGCCGTCCGCCATCGAATCTCCTACGAAAGCGATGCGGATCGGCGCCGGCGCCGCTGAGGCGAAATCGGATCCGGCGAGAAGCGCCGCTGTGAAAATCGCCCCGCTCGCGGCGATCCGAACCCAAGAAATCCATTTTTGATGCATTTGCCTCGCGCCTTCGCCTTGCGGTCGTTGTCTAGTTCGGCGCGGGCGGGGCCGCCGGCGCCGGCTCGGCGACGGTGTGCTTCCTCCGGTGATGTCTCTTCTTCTTGGCTGGCGTCGTGCGGCCACCGGGAGCGGCCGCCTTCGGCTCGCTAGCCGAAGCGACGACAACCGGGAAGCCCGCCGCCGTTGCCGCTTTCTGCCACATGCGGGTGTAGCCCGCCATACCAAAGTGCACGCCTTCGGCGGCGTGAATCGACGGGTCGCAAAACGTGGCGTCCTGCATGCTCACATAGATGACCGACGTGCCCGCGAGCTCGTCCTTCAGAATTTCGTCGAGCTTCTTCGAATAGGTCTCCCAAGGCTTGAGCACGCAGGGAGGCCCCATCCAGACCAGCTTGACGCCGAGCTGGTCGGCCGTCGCAACGATCGCCTGGACGCGCGCTTTCACGTCGAGCGCGCCGCCGACGGCGTCGTTGGTGCCCAGGCTCATAAAGACGGTCTCGCCCTTCTTCGCCTGCCGCAGTTGGTCGAGCACGGCGCCGCTGTAGATCGCGACGCTGTTCTTGGCGGTCGAGGGTAGTTTGGCCGCCCAGTTCACCCCCACGCCGAGACTGTCGCCGATCACTCTTCCCTCCTGGGCCAAGGCGAGCGAGGGCGCGGCGAACAGCAGCAGCGCGGCGACGAAGCGGCGGATCGACATGCGAGTCACCTGAAAGGGCAAAGTTTCGCCTCCACGAAATCATGGCATGGTTAAAGGATGGTGTAGCGCGACGCCTATTCGCAATGGAAGCGCCATCGCCCGTAGCGCCACGGGCGCTTCCACGACGCGTCCGACGGGCAGACGCTCGGTGGCGGATCGAAGCCGGTCGCGCCCCAGGGATGGCAGCGACAGGTACGTGCGGCCGCCATCCAGCCTCCCGCCCAGACTCCGTGATGACGGATCGCTTCATCGGCGTACGCCGAGCAAGTAGGAAGATAGCGGCACTGCCGGCCGATCAGGCCCGACAGACTCAATTGATAGAGGCGGATCAGCGCCCGAGCGGCCTGCCGCGGCGCCGATCGAAGCGCGTTCACGCCGTCGCGCTCGCCGGCGTCCGAGCGCCCTCAGCGGCCGCGATCTGACCGAGCGCATCGACCACCGCATCGAACGTCAGCATCGTCGAGGCGTGTCTCGCCTTGAAATCCCGGACCGGCTCCAGAGCTGCAAAATCGGCCCACTTTCCCTGCGGCGGCGCCCCGTTGGCCTTCAGCATCCGAAGCATCGTCTCGCGCAATTCGACGAGTTCCTCGGGCGTCGCGCCCATTATGCCGCGCGCCATCAACGACGACGAGGCCTGGCCCAGCGCGCAGGCCCTCACGTCATGCGCGAAATCGCTGACGCGGCCGTCTCTCACGCAGAGATCCACCGTCACTGTCGAGCCGCACAGCCGCGAATGCGCCCTGGCGCTCGCGTCCGGCGCGGCCAGGCGACCGAGCCGCGGGATGTCGGCCGCGAGCTCCAGCACCCTTTTGTTGTAAATATCATCCAACATGACAAGCTGTTCTTCCTGACTGGCGGAACCGTCCCGCCCTCCTATATAGGCCGACGAGCCTTCGAAGTGGAGGGTCTCCAGGTTCGAGGCGCGGCCTCGCTTGCAATCCAATCTCGAAGGGGCCGCAATGGACGACGTCGTCAAGATAAAGCCGTTTCGCACCGAACCCGTGCAGAAGCCGACCCGGGAAGAGGCGGAGGCGGCGGTGCGGACGCTGATCGCCTGGGCGGGGGACGACCCCGATCGCGAAGGGCTCGCCGACACGCCTCGGCGCGTCGTCAAGGCCTATCAGGATTTTTACGCCGGCTACGGAGAAAATCCGAACGAGGAGCTCGCGCGCGTCTTCACCGAAGTCGAGGGCTATGCCGACATGGTGGTCGTGCGCGATATCACTTTCTACTCGCATTGCGAACACCACATGGCGCCGTTCTCCGGCAAAGCCCATGTCGGATATTATCCGCGCGAAGGGGTGGTCGGGCTTTCCAAGCTGGCGCGCATCGTCGACGTGTTCTCCCGCCGTCTGCAGACGCAGGAGGCGCTGACGGCGCAAATTGCCGGGGCGATCGATGAGGGCCTGCGGTCGCGCGGGGTCGCCGTGATGATCGAGGCCGAGCACAGCTGCATGACGATGCGCGGCGTCAAGAAGCACGGCGCGTCTACGGTGACGACCCAATTTACCGGCGTCTTCCGCGACCCGAACGAGCGGCTGCGCTTTCTGACGCTGGTGGGCGGGGCGAAGTAGCGCCATGTCGTCCGAGGTGGAGGAAGGGCCGGAGTTCGCGCCGAGGTTTTCCTCCGACGGGCTCCTGACCTGCGTGACGGTCGACGCCGGCGACGGCGTGGTGCTGATGGTGGCGCACATGAACGCGGAGGCGCTGGAAAAGACGCTTACGAGCGGCGTGGTGCACTATTGGTCGCGCGCTCGCCAGAGCCTCTGGCGCAAAGGCGACACTTCGGGCCAGACGCAGACCCTCGTCGAGCTCCGCGTCGACTGCGACCAGGACGCGCTGCTCGCCCGAGTGCGCGTCGGCGGCGACGGCGGCGCCTGCCATACCGGGCGCCGCTCGTGTTTCTATCGTCGCATCGAGAAGAACGGCGAAGGTTCGAGACTGACGGAAATCACTCCGCTTTGAACCATTTACCGATCCCAGAATCGCCGAATCGCCTTAAAATAGGCAAGCGGAGCGTCTCCGTATGGAACCTCGCGGCGCGGTAGCGTTAACTCGATAGCTAGACCCCAGTGTCAAGCTTCGGACTATCGCGCGGTCCGGGGAACGCGGTCGATGTGTAAGGCATTTGTGGGATGTCGCTCTATTTTTTCGCTAAGACCCCATCCGAGCCGATCGTGAGCACCGGCGCGAAAAGGGCGCGACCCAAGATCGGCATCGCGCTCGGGGGTGGCGTGGCCCGGGGCTGGGCGCATATCGGGGCCTTGAGGGAACTCATCGCGCTCGGCGTGGCGCCGGACATCGTCGCGGGCGCCTCGATCGGCGCAGTGGTGGGGGGCTGCTTCGCCGCCGGGCGTCTCGATACGCTCGAGACTTTCGCCCGTTCGCTGACCAGGCGCACCGTTTTCAGCCTGCTCGACATTTCGTTCAACGGCGGCGGTCTGATCGGCGGGGGCCGCTTGCGGGCGCGGCTGAACGCAGCGATGGGGCCCCTTCGTATCGAAGAGCTGCCGATCCCATTCGTCTGCGTCGCCACCGAGATCGGCACCGGCCACGAAATTTGGCTGAAGCGGGGCGCGCTGGTCGAGGCGATGTGCGCTTCCTACGCACTGCCCGGCGTGTTCGAGCCCGTGCGCATGGGGGGGCGTTGGCTGTTCGACGGCGCGATCGTCAATCCTGTTCCGGTGAGCGTCGCTCGCGCGTTCGGCGCCGAAATCGTGATCGCGCTCGGCATTGGCGACGGCTCGGGCCGCGGCACCGCGATACAGGATCTGGAGTACACGGAGGAAGAAGCCGCCATCCCGACGCCGGCGGCGCCGCTGGCGCGACGCGGGACCAGGATCGGAGGCCTGCTGCCGCGGTTTTGGACCAGCGAGGTATCGGACGCCCCCAGCCTCGCCGCGGTCATGGTCAACACGTTCAACATCACGCAGGACCGGATCATGCGCTCGCGCCTGGCCGGCGATCCGCCCGACGTACTGGTGACCCTGAAAGTGGGCAAAGTCGGCTTGTTCGACTTTCATCGCGCCGACGAGCTGATCGCGATGGGACGCGCGGCGGTACGCAGGTCGAGCGACGAAATCCTCGAACTGCTCGAGGGCGCGGGGGCGGCAGCCCCGTGACGCGACGCGCTCGCCTATAGCCGCGCTCGCCGAGCGCAGCCGGCGCGCCGCTCCGCGTCACGGGGCTGGCGAAAACGACTCCGAAGCGCTACGCCGTCGCGATATATTCGCGCAACGCCTCGCTCTCGCTGTGCAGCGCGTCGACGTGGCGCTTGACGATGTCGCCGATCGAAACGATGCCGACCAACCGGCCGTTGTCCACGACCGGCATGTGCCGGAAGCGGCCTTTGGTCATCGTCGCCATGACTTCATCGATCGTGGCGTCCTCGCCGACCGTGGTGACGCGAGCGGTCATGTGACGCGAAACCGGGTCTTCGAGCGCTGCAGCTCCACGGGCGCCGATCGCACGAACGACGTCTCGCTCGGAGAGAATTCCAAGCACGCTCGCCGCGGCGTCCGAGACGACGACGGCGCCGACGCCCTTGGAGCCGAGCAATTCTGCCGCTTCCTTCAATGTGTGATGGGGCTGGGTTGTCAGCACATCGCGACCTTTTTCCTTCAGAATGCGCGCAACTGTCATGCTACCCTCCATGGCCCCCCTCGATGGCAGCCTTCTCTCGAAGCTGCCCGAATCGAGAGCATGCGCCCACGGGTTGAGCCGATCAAGCGCAAAAAATGATCAACTGAGGCCGGCGTCGACGATGAAACTCTGCTTCGTGATCATGCGGCTGTCGTCGGCGGCCAGAAACAGCGCCATGCGCGCGATCTCCTCCGCGAGCAGGATCTTCGGCAGGCATTGCCGCGCGACGATCGCCTGAACGTCGGCCTCGCTCAACCATAGCCGCCGTTGCCGTTCGGTCACGACGGCGCCCGGCAGGATCGCGTTGACGCGGATACTGTCCGGGCCGAATTCCCGCGCCAGGCTCCGGGTCAGACCGATGACGCCGGCCTTGGCGGTCGAATAAACCGAAAGTCGCGCTACGCCGACCATCCAGGCGGTCGAGGAGAAGTTGACGATCGAGCCGCCGCCGATCTCGCGCATCTGGCGGCGCGCGATCTGGGCGGCGAAAAACTGGTGCTTGAGGTTGACGGCCATCGTGCGGTCCCAATCCTCCTCGGTCGCCTCGTCGGCTTCCTGGCGCTGGTCGTTCGCGGCGTTGTTGATCAGCGCGGCGATCGGCCCGAGCCGCTGACGCGTCTCCTCCATCGCGGTCTCGAGCTCGGCGAGGTTGGTCAGATCGCACGGAAGAAACAGCGGCTGTTGCGGCCCGCCCGCGAGCCGCTCGACGAGCGCGTGGGACGCCTCCTGCGCGATGTCGGCGAAGGCGACGCTGGCGCCCTGCGCGACGAAGGCCTCCACCATCGCCGCGCCGATCCCCGTGCCGCCGCCGGTGATGAAGACGATGCGATCGTGAAGGCTGGGATAGCGGGCGAAGGGCAACGTCGTTTCCTTGCGGTTCGATCGCCTCCCCATAGCAGGGCGCGGCCGGGCGCGCCACGCAGGCGACGCCGAGAAGGGCAGGGGAGCGATGGTCGGCGAGTGGGGAAGTGAGGGGAGGGACAGGGGGTGGCAGCGCCGGAATTACCAGGCCCGTTCTCGTCGGGCCCAGAGAATTTCCACGTATTGTGATTTTTCAAGGCTTTGCAGGTAGGAAAAGTTTCCCTTTCATTCCACGAAGCGCTGCATTGGCCAACGGGACGCGCCTGGTCCGGGCCGTGGGTTCGAGCGGGCGGCTTCGGAGCGGTCGGTCAAGAGCAGGCTCCCGGACAGACTACGGCGAAGACTCACGATAGCATAAATTCTGATTAATGGAAGGAATAATGTCAGTTTTTTGATAAAATAAAAATGGCTCGAAAAACGACGGCCGCCGCGGCGCCACCCCGAAGCTTCCTAGTCGAATTCGGGCGGATTGCGCCTGATTATGTAGGGGATTCGGCAATCCAGGGGGTTTGGCTTGTCGGAATCGTCGGAGTGGGGCACAATTCCCTTCGGCCCCGAAGTCATCGGGGGAGCGTCGGATAAAGGGGAGGGACGCGATCATGAATCCGTGCAATCTCGCCAAGTTCGCGTCGGCCGCACTCGTCTTTGCGCCGCTAGCGGCCCTTCCGCTCGTGGCGAATGCCGAAGATGCGCAGCCCGGTCCTCGCGAAGTTCCGGCGAAATCGCTGCCGGTCCCGACGGATGTCAGCCCCGGCATGCAGAAGTTCATCGCCGCGCCCCTCAATCCGAATTGGAACAAACTCTGGAAGACCGGTGAGGAATGGCGCAAGTTCGCGGATACGATGGATGCCGGGATCGTGCCGACAATTCCGGCGATGGCCGAGCGTCTTCATGTGAAAATCGAGCCGTCGACGATGGATGGCGTGAAGGTCTTCATTGTGACGCCCGACGAGATTCCGCCCGAAAACCGCAACCGTCTGCTCATTCATATCCACGGCGGATGCTACGTTCTGTTCCCCGGCGAGGCGGGAGCGACCGAAGCCATGACAATGGCCGGGTTGGAGCACTTCAAGGTCATATCGGTCGACTACCGCATGCCGCCGGAGGCCTACTTCCCCGCCGCGGTCGATGACGTGCTGACGGTGTACAAGGCCGCGCAGCGGACGACCGACCCCAAGAACATCGGGATTTTCGGCACCTCGGCCGGCGGCGCCCTGACCTTGGAGGTCATTCTTCGCGCGAAGGAGAAAGGCGTGGCGTTGCCTGGGGCCATTTCAGCCGGCACGCCGATGTCCGACGCGACCAAGACCGGCGACAGCTTCTACACAAATGAGTTGGTCGACAACGTGCTGGTGTCGCGAGACGGTTTCTGCGATGCGGCGACCGTGGTGTATGCAAACGGCCACGATCTGAAGGATCCGCTGCTGTCGCCCGTCTATGGCGACATGCACGGCTTCCCGCCCGCGATCCTCACCACGGGCACGCGCGACCTGCTGCTGAGCAACACCGTGCGGTCGCACCGTGCGTTGCGCGCCGCCGGCGTGGAGGCGCAACTCGAGGTTTACGAAGGCCAGTCACACGCACAATATTTGTTCGACGATCGCCTGCCGGAAACTGCGGTTGCGTTCGGTGAGATGGGCGCCTTCTTCGACAAGCATCTCGGAAAGTAACCGTCTGTAAAGGCGCGGCGGGGCCGGAGCCGGTCCTTGGCGGCATTCGACGCATGGGGCGCGCGATACTTGCCGGGGACGACGGGGCGCAGTGGGGGAGCGGGCGGCGCAGAGTTCCGAGCTTTCCGTCATGACCGGGCTTGTCCCGGTCATCCACGTCGTGAAGCTGGCGCGCCGAAGCCGTCTCGGCCGGGGCGCCAAAATGTCAGGTGGCTGCGTCTACGTCATGACCAGCCGCCCGAACGGGCATCCACTATACCGGCGCGATCCAGCAAAAACATGAAACACACTCTGGTCGCGCCGGGATAGTCGCGGTAATTACAGATGCTTTAGTTAACCCCTCATCAGAAGATCTCCGGAAGACCGATAGACGGACGCAGCATCATTTGAGTCCTCTCTGCAAAAAGGGGTTAAGTAAAGTGTCATCGTAACCCCGGGCATAAAGTCGGCGGCGCGCTCTCACATGCGCCAGGGACGACCGTGAGATTATTGTGCGGTCAACTCGAGCGTAAATCTGGTTCCCGGCGAACCCACCATTGAGAACGAGATGTGTAGGTAATACGTGCCAACGGGTAGAGGACCTTGGTAATTTTGGAACGGAATGATTGAGCCAATCATGCTGGCATTCTCATAAACCGACGCTCCGAGGAAATTGCCCGCCGCATCCACAACAGAAACCGTGGCCCCGAGATACAAATTATCGAAGGCGATTTTGACGGTGCGCGGCACGTCGAGGGCGAAACTGTACCACTGATCGGGTGCGGCAACACCTACCCAATCGCGCAGAGTGTAGACATGATCAGGCGTCAAAGTGAGCGAGGGAGTATCACCAGGATTAGGATGCTGTTGCATCCAAATAAATCGTGGATCGTAATAGAGATTGTTTGTTATGTTGCCGACGTCCATCAATGCTACGAACATAGCGCCTGCCATCGTGGGGGCGGTGAAGTAGCCTGCCGGCACCGCCGACAATTGGAA
Source organism: Roseiarcus sp. (assembly GCA_049287975.1). GTDB lineage: Bacteria > Pseudomonadota > Alphaproteobacteria > Rhizobiales > Beijerinckiaceae > Roseiarcus. Next base: position 1,152 of record JBAQGU010000130.1, on the reverse strand, counting down.
ATTGTAAGGAGTGGATTGGGCCATGAGATTGCGGATACGAAGACAATAATAACCTGGATCTAGCGACAAGAAATAAAGCTTTGCATTCTGTGAATAGTCCGAGAGGGCGGAACTATCAGTCAAGTCATCGACGATCTCGACGGCATACGGGCGGTGAGGCTGCGGCGGCGCTTCGACCCCTAGCTGAGAGTATCTGGTCACGTAGAATTGTTGATAGACCTCCTGTCCCATCGTAAGAGAGCCTTGGAACGGCGTCATTGCGGTCGTCAATTCGCCGAGCATTGCGACGTTCGGGCATTTGTTGGGAACAAAGCTGGTCGGCAACGAGATGTTGATTGGCAGGCCAATGCGGGTGACGGAAAAAGCGCCGGCTCCATTCGGCGGCAGCGCCTCAGCGACTGGCTTGTCGTTCTGGCTCAACTCGATGGCCTCTGACGAAGTGAAGTTCGGAACAGAACCATTGACGCGCGCGTTCGAAAAATTCACCTGCGTGAAATTCGGCATGCCCGAGATCATACCGCCAACAGTCGCGGCCTCCATGATCCATTCAGCCGAGGCAAGGCTGTCCTGATATTGAACGGGCTGAGATCGCCAAGGATTAGCCCATCTTGGTGAGCTCATAGACAGTTGCCAGGTTTGCTTTACGCCGGGCGTGCAGTTCTCGGAGCAGACGATTGTCGCTGTGATCGTGTCTTCGGGCTGGATGGGATAGGTCGCCGGGTCAAGTTCAGTGATTCCGACACCGAGACCGCCGTAGAAAAGATACCAAGCGTAGTACTGTGTCGCGCCGCTCGAATTCACTGCTTGGAGTGTGCCGAGTTGCACGAGCGTGTCGTCATTCGGACCGTTGCCGCCGATCCCGATCCAGGTCGAGGAGGTTTGCACTGCGCCGCTTGCTGAATCGGGAGCGTATGAGACCAACGGCACGTTCCAGCTACCTTGCATGGACGTATAAGCGCCGCCGGTAATCGCATACCCTGACCAGCGGTCGCTTGTGGTTGGAAGGCTAGGCGCTGCCGCGGGAAGGGCTTCGCCAGCAAAGCGCGGCGCGAAAAAAACTCTCATTTCCGCCGGAACTGATGATCCAACGCTCGCCGCGCCAATAAGCAGGGCTTGAGCCAAGCAAGACAAAGTACGTCTGATATTTGTCAC
>JBAQGU010000129.1:0-12144 GCA_049287975.1 Roseiarcus sp. | reverse complement strand
GGTTAGGATCGCTCGCAGTAGCAGTGGAAAGGAGCACCACAATGAGTGAAGCCATGCTCGGCGGCCGGTTCACGTTCCCCGGCGCGTCCCTGACGGTCCAACGGGTAGGCTATGGCGCGATGCAGCTGGCCGGCCCCGGCGTGTTCGGGCCGCCCAAGGACCCCGAAGGCGCCATCGCCGTCCTCCGCGAGGCCGTCGCGGCCGGCGTCAACCATATCGACACCTCCGACTACTACGGCCCGCACGTCACCAACCAGATCATCCGGCAGGCGCTGCACCCGTACCCGTCGGACCTGGTGATCGTCACCAAGCTCGGGGCCCGCCGCCCGCCCGACAAGTCGTGGCAGCCGGCGAACTCGCCGCAAGACCTGACCGCCGGCGTCCACGACAACCTCCGTAACCTCGGTCTGGACGCGCTCGACGTCGTCAACTACCGCGCGATGGGGTCGATTCAAGGCCCCAAGGAGGGGTCGCTCGCCGAGCCGGTGACGGCGCTGGCCGACCTGAAGCGCGAGGGGCTGATCCGCCACATCGGCCTGAGCAACGTCACGGGCGCCCAACTGGCCGAAGCGCAGGCGATCACCGAGATCGTTTGCGTGCAGAACAACTACAATCTGGCCTACCGCCACGACGACGCTCTGATCGACGACCTGGCCAGGCAGGGCATCGCCTACGTGCCGTTCTTCCCACTCGGCGGATTCACGCCGCTGCAGTCGTCCACCCTGTCGGACGTCGCGGGCCGGCTCGGGGCCACTCCGATGCAGGTTGCGCTGGCTTGGCTGTTGCAGCGCTCGCCCAACATCCTCTTGATCCCAGGCACATCCTCGCTCGCCCACCTGCGCGAGAACCTCGCCGCGGGGCAGTTGACGCTGTCGCCTCCAATCTTGGAGGCGTTGGACGGGATCGCTGCCGAAACGGGGGCGGCGGGGGCGGCGGAGCATTGATTGCCCCAGCTCGGTTCTCCCCTCCTCGTTCTAACGGGGGTGGGAATCCACGGAGAAGGCCACATGTCCCCCGCTGACGCCCCGCTCAGCCGCGATCGGATCCTGGCCGCGGCTGAGGACGTCATCCGCCGGTTCGGCCCGGAAAAGGCGAACGTGGTGGATGTCGCCCGGGCGCTGGGCGTGAGCCACGCGGCCGTCTACCGGCACGTCGCGACCAAGGCCTAGCTGCGCGATCTGGTCGCTGGCCGGTGGATGGATGCGACCATGCCCCCGCTCCGGGCCATCGCCGCCCTGCGGGGCCCGGCGCCGGAGCGGTTGCGGCGGCTGTTCGACACGCTGATCGCCGTCAAACGGCGCCAGGCCGCCGACGACCCGGAGCTGTTCGCCGCCTATCGGACGCTGGCGGCCGACACCAAGGCGGTCGTCGCCGCCCACGTCGACGAGTTGGTCGGGCTGGCCGCTACCGTCATCCGCTCCGGCGTGGAGGAAGGCGCGTTCCGCGCCGTCGACCCGGTGGCCGTTGGAAGGGCGGTTCTGGTCGCCACGTCCCATTTCCACCACCCGGCGCACGCCGCCGAGTGGGTCGACCCCGCCATCGACGCGGCGTACGACGACGTCTGGCGGATGCTGATGGACGGGCTGTGCGTCGCAAAGAGCGCGGGATAGAGCGAGATTACGATCCGCGATTACGCATCAGGGGTAGGCAGGATCAACGCGCCGCCCGCGCTGCGGCATGTCGCGGCTGCGATGTCCATCGCTTGTTTCAGGCAGGCGCCCCAGGAATCGTTGCTCTGCGGCAGGCCCTCGCCGAGAATGAATGCGAGCGCGCCGGCGAGCGCGGCGTCTCCGGCTCCCATCGTGTCGACGATAGGCGCCTCGAGCGATGTAGCTGGAACAGATACGCTGAACCCGGAGCGCGTCGATACGCTGGCGCCAAATTTTCCGCGCGTGAAGAGCACGATCTCGACGCCGCGTTCGATCAGCGACGCCGCGAGTCCATCGTCTTCGCGTCCATAGAGAAACCTCGCGTCCTCGTCGCTGAACTTGATCAGGGTCGCTCTCTCGAGCGTTCGTTCGAAGCCTTTCCGGAAGGCCTCGGGATCGAGGATCAACCTCGGGCGCGGATTGGGATCGAGGATCTTCAGCCCTGGCGCGGCGCCGAGCGCATCCCAGAGCGCTTCCACTTGCCGCGCATCGGCATAAGAGAAGGAATTGACGGCGACCGCCGGAGCTTCCGCGACCGCGCCGAGAAGCGCCGTGTTGAATGCGATCCGTCGCCGATACATTGACGGCGTGAAGTCGTAGCTCGGCTCTCCGTCGCGACGCCGCGAGGTCGCAACTCCCGTGAAATCTGCATTCGGGGTGTTGACGAGCCTGACGCCCTCTTCACGTAGGTAGCGCCTGAGGCGAAAACCGTTGCGATCGAACCCGATGCGCGCTGCGAGCAGCGAAGGCAGACCCAGGCGCGCGAGTCCGACGGCTAGATTGAGCGCGGCGCCGCCGGGGTACACCACAGGCGGCGCGTCCGACGTCTGGACGGCGTCGATGATGGCGTCCCCTATCGTGACAACGGGCTTGGAAGCTTTCATTGCAAGTTGGCGTGGCGGCGCGACATGCGCCGATGCGCATCGGGAATGCCGCGCGCGAGTTCGAGGACGATGGCGTCGAGCAGCACGAGGCTGCTCTGCTCGAACAAGCTGCCGCCAAATTGCGCCGTCTGCTCGACCGGGACGAGAAGGACAGCGTCGGCGATGCCAGCCAGCGTGCTGTTCGGCTTGTGGGTGAGCAGGACCACCTCGGCGCCCTCGGCTCTGGCGATTCGCCCGAAGTTAACGCTGACCGCGGTCTCTCCCGACCCGGAGACGATCAGGAGCCCATCGCCCTTGCGGATCGCGGGGGCCGTCACCTCGCCGACAAAATGCACCTGACGGCCCATATGCATGAAGCGCATCGCCGCCATCTGAGCTGCCAGTCCCGAGCGTCCCTGGCCCGAAAAGAACCAGCGGCGCGTCGCATCGGCGAAAACTTCGGCGACCGCGAAGAACGATGCGGGGTCGATGCGGTGGAGGATATCGGTTATTTCCTGTCCCACGGCCATCCACGGCCGGGATCGATCAACTTGTCCCGTATCCACTTTGCGACCTCCTGGGGATGTTCGGATCCGGTTATGGCGCTGCCGACGATGAGGATCTCCGGTTCGACGACGAGCGCGGCGTCGATGTTGTCGGGGCCGAGGCCGCCGGCGAGCGCCACGCGAAAGCCGCGCCGATGCATTTCGGCGACGGCGTCGATATGCGCGCCCGACGGGCCGTGGGCGAGGCGCGCGTCGGTCGGCATGTGAACGCCGACATAAGCGAAGCTGTCGGGAAAGGCGACGTTCGCGGGGAGCAGCTCCGGCTTGCCGGACTCGGTGATGGTGTCGACGACGACGCTGGCGCCGAAATCGGCCGCGACGCGGCCCACCGCCTGATGAGTCGCGCTCGAAGCCGAGGACAGGACGGTCATGAAAGCCGCTCCGGCGCCGAATGCCATCTCGGCCTCCAGCTGGCCGCCGTCGACCGTCTTGGTATCGGCGAGCACGAGCGTATCAGGGCACAGCTCACGCGCGGTGGCGATCACTCCGATGCCAAAGCGCTTCAGCAGCGGCGTTCCGATCTCCACGATATCGGCGATGTTCCTGATCAGCGGAAGCAGGGCCAAGTGTTCCGGCTTGTCGAGCGCGATTTGCAACAACACGGGTTTTGTCCTTTGGCGGTCACTTCAGGCCGGCGATCGCCTTCAGCAGGCTCTCGTGGGTGAATTGAGTGGTCGGCCGATCCGCAACGACATGTCCGAGGCGCAGAACGACGATGCGATGCGTCACATCCAACACATGCGGCAGCGTGTGCGAGATGAAGACGACGGCTAGCCCGCTTTGACCGGCTTGCCGGATGACGTCGAGAACCTCGGCGGCCTGACGGGCGCCCAGATGGTTGGTCGGTTCGTCGAGCAGAATGACCTTCTTCGCCCAGGCGATCGCGCGGCTGATCGCGACCGCCTGCCTTTGGCCGCCCGAAAGCTGTGACACCGTGCGGTCGGCGCCAGGCATGGCGATTCCGACGCGTTCCAGTTCCTTGCGGGCCCGCTGGTACATCTCGCCCTCCGCGAGGAAGCCAAGGCGACCGAGGAAGCCCTTTTTCAAGATTTCACGACCAAGAAAGATATTGGCGGCGACCGTGAGGTCTGGCGCGATCCCGGATTCCTGATAGAGCGTCTCGATTCCGGCCGCCAGCGCGTCATGAGGCGAGGACCAGTGAATTCGCCGGCCGTCGAGAAGAATGTGGCCGGAGTCCGGCGCATGAGCCCCGGACAGCACGCCGACGAGCGTCGACTTGCCGGCCCCGTTGTCGCCGACCAGACCGACGACTTCGCCCGGGCTGACGGAAAAATCGACATTCGTCAGCGCGACGACGCCGCCGAAATGTTTGGTTATCCCTTCGACGGCGTAGAACGGATGGCGGTCGTCCCCCGCACTTTCGCGGGCGGTCACCGGCCCGCCCTTCCCAAGCCGCCGACGCCCTGCACGCCCACGGCGATGGCGATCAGCGCGGCGACCACGATCTGTTGCCAGTTGGGCTCCACCCCGATCAGGATCAGGCCGCTGACGACAGACGTGGTTATCAGGGCGCCCATGACGACGCCCGTCAGCCGGCCGACGCCGCCCTGCAGGCGCATTCCGCCGATCACCGCGGCGGCGATGCAGCTGAGCTCGCCGCCGCGGCCCGAGAGCGGGGAGCCCGACCCGAGGCGGAAATAGACGAACGCGCCGGCCAGCGCAGAAAGAATGCCGGAAAGCATATAGACCTTGATTCTATGCGCGTTGACGTCGATCCCCGCGGCCCGCGCGGCGAACAGATCGGATCCGATCGCATAGGTCCACCGCCCGAACCGGGTTCTCGAGAGTGAGGCCCAGGCGATGACGATGATCAGGAAAACCACGATTACCGGCGCCGTGAGCACGTCGAGATATCGGCCGCTGCCGATCAAGATCACGGCGCGCGGTCCGCCGGCGACCTCGACGCCGCCGGTGATGACGATGGTCAGGCCTGCGGTCGCCCCCATCATCGCGAGCGTCGCGACGAAGGGGATGATGCGCGTGTAGGTGATCAACAGTCCGTTCAGCAGGCCGACGAAAATTCCCACGCCGATCGCCGCCGCGAGGCCGAGCGCGACGGTCGTCGTCGCGTCGAGACCGGACTCGTTCAGAGTGCGGATGACGAGCGCCATCGCCACTCCAGAAAGCCCGAGCAGCGAACCAACGGAAAGGTCGATTCCGCCCGTGGCGATGACGAAGGTCTGGCCGATCGCCATCAGCATGACCGGCGAAAAGTCCTGCAGTATGTTCGCCGCGGCAGCGAGCGAGAAGAACCGCGGATTGACGGCTGAAAACACCGCGACCATTGCGACGAAAATTCCGAGCAGTAAGAGATCCTGCCGAAAGGCTATCGAATGGAAGCGATGTTTCCAGCCACGAAGTTCCGCGCTCGAGTGCAAGGACACGCCGACCACCGCTGCAATGCCGGGACGAGAGGAAAAAGGTCGCTCTCCCTACTGCACGTACATGTATTTTTCGGTGTCGGCGAGATTTTCCTTGGTGATCACCACATTGGGAATAACCACGGTTTTCTGGATGGAGCCGACGTCCTTGCCGGTGATCTTGTCATAGGCGTATTGCAGCGCGAGGTCGGCCTCCTTCGCCGGTTGTTGCGCGACCAGGGCGGTGAATATGCCTTCCTTCAGCGCGTCGACTTCGGCCTTGTAGGCGTCGTAGCCCACGAGCTTGACTTGTCCCGCCTTGTTGGCGTTGCGCAGCGCCGCTACCGTTCCGGTGCCGCTCGTGCCATCGAGCGCGAAGATGCCGGCGAGGTCGGAATATTTCAAGAGGATCGTATTGACGGCCGAGGTTGCAGTCGCCGGCTGGCTGTTCGCATATTGAATGCCGACCACCTCGATGTCGGGAAATTTCTTGATGGCCTCGCGAAAGCCGTTTTCGCGCGCGACGTCGGTCGTCGCCGACGGCGAACCCGACATGATGAAGACCTTGCCCTTTCGGCCAATCAAGTCGGCGAGCGTTTCCGCCGCCTTGTGACCGCCGTCCACGTTGTCTCCCGTGATGAACGAAGTCAGATAGGATTGATCGGTGACGGTCGTATCTACGGTGATGACGGGAATCTTCATCGATTCCGCGCGGGCGACCGCCGGCTGCATCGAATTGGGATCGGTCGGCACCAGGATGAGGGCGTCGACGCCGTTGGTGAGCGCCGCGTCGACGAAGGGCATCTGTGTCTGCGGCGAATAGTCGGAGGCGCTGCCCTGCCACATCAGATTGACGCCGAGTTCCTTGGCCTTGTTGCGAGCGCCGAGCTCCATGGCTTTGAAAAACGGATCCGACGCGATGCCGGGAATGAACGCGATCGTGATTGGTTTCCCCGCCGCGAAGGCCGACCGCGTGATCATCGCGGGAAACGAACCGACGACGCCGAGCGCCGCGGCGCCCTTGAGAATGCCGCGACGCGACCCCGACGGACCCGATCCTCCGGTCAGGAATTTCTCGATCATTTGTTGTTCCTCCCCAATTGAAACAGCGGGGCCCGCGTTGTTTCTTGGTTATCTGATCGCGCGATACGGCGTCGCCACGTGCAAGAACTCGCAATGCGGTCCAGTCACAGTTCGGCGCGCTGAAAAAGCGCCTTGGCCATGCCTAGCTATGACCAGATCAATATTGCTGTCAATATCGACGACTGCCGAGCTCGCCCAGCGGAATCCGCGCGACCGGCGCTTCTACAGCAACGGTCTGAGTTTTGCCCCGAGCGGCGATCGCGGGCGGGCCGATCTTGCCTCCCCGGTGACAAGCCATGTACGATGCCGCACGGCCCGGGTATTGTCCGCCCTGGGGCTCATCCTCGATGAACCCACCAATCATCTTTCGGTCAAGGAGACGGCCAAGGCGACACGCAGAAACAAGTGAGCCAATTCCCTGTCCGTCATTGCGAGCGAAGCGAAGCAATCCAGGGGCCGCAATACGACCGTCTGGATTGCTGCCGCCCCGCATGTTGTGGCCCCTGGATTGCTTCGTCGCAAGGGCTCCTCGCAATGACGGATGGGTCGCCGCTGACCCGATCGCTTCGATAGTTATTGGGCGCCGCCTAAGAGCGGCTGGTCGCGATGGCGCGCGGCAGAAACGTGCTGGACAAGAGGATCGCTGAAACGTCGATCGATGAGATCGTCGAGCTGATGTAGGATCTCGGCGTACGCCTATGGTTCGCCATTTCGGGAGAAAGCATGGACAAGCCGCTGATACTGATCGATCCGCTGCCGCGCACGTTGGACTCGTTCTGCGACGCCCCGACGCGTCGCCGTCTCGAGAACCTCGGTCGTCTCGTCATCTCTGAAGATCGAGCCATGCCCGATGAAATGGTCGACCAGCATCTTCCGGAGACCGTCCTGTTGTTCGGCCAAACCGCGATGCCGCGCGAAAGGATCGAACGGGCAGGCCGGCTGAAAGCGATTTTCAACGTCGAAACCAATTTCCTGCCCAACATCGATTATGCCGCCTGTCGCGACCGCGGCGTCTGGGTGCTGGCTCCGACCGCCGCGTTCGCCGAGGCGGTCGCGGAGTCCGCGCTTGGCATGGCGATCGATCTGGCGCGCGGAATCACCGTCGCCGATCGGGCCTTCCGGGCCGGAACAGAGAAATTCGGCCTCGACGGCAACGAGAAGAGCTTCATGTTCACGCGGGCGCCGGTCGGCATCATCGGCTTTGGCGATCTCGGCCGGAAATTGCGCGCGCTGATCGCGCCGTTCCGCAATCCAGTCTCGGTCTATGATCCCTGGCTGCCCGACGATCTCATCCGTTCTCACGACTGCACGCCGGTCGGCCTCGACGATCTCCTGCGGACTTCGCGCGTGGTGTTCATGTTTGCCAGCGTCACCACCGACAACCAGGGCTTCATAGGCAAGCGGGAGTTCGAGCTCTTGACGCCGGGCGCCGCCTTCTTGCTGATGAGTCGGGCGGCGGTGGTCGACTTTCCCGAGTTCCTGCGGCAGGTGAAGTCCGGCCGCATCGTCGCGGCCACGGACGTCTTTCCGATCGAGCCGGTCGACGCCGACGATCCCGTTCGTTCGGTTGAGGGGCTGCTGCTGTCGGCGCATCGCACCGGGGGCATGGTCGATGCGCTGCATCAGATCGGCCGCATGACGGTCGCCGACGCCGAACTGATCCTGCGGGGACTGCCGCCTCAGCTCTGCCGACGCGCGGACCCGGCTGTCGCGAGCCGCTTGCGGAGCATGCCGGCGGGGAAGAGATGAGGCGCGCGAGCGGAAGCGCTCCAACCGCATCAGCGCCCCGATCGGATGCGGCCCCCAAATTCGCATAAGAAATCCTGATTTACGCGCCGCTCAAGCGTGTTCGCCCGCCATCGGGCCGTTTTTTACATTCCTCAGTCATGGCTAAAAATTTCTCCCCGCTTGTCGAAACCACGCCGGTTCAAACGTCTATGTGCAGCGGGGCCTGACGCACCGCGCAACGAGAGTCAGGAATGCACCATGCAATATATGCTGTTGGTATACTGGAACGAAACTGAACGAAAGAGCGCTACGAAGGAGCAGAAGGCCGAGACATTCGCGGCCTACATGGCCTACACGGAGGCATTGAAAAAGGGTGGAGCGTTCCTCGCGGGCTCTGGATTGCAGGATTCTTCGACGGCAACCGTCGTGCGCGCGCCCGATGGCAATTTGCGAGTCCTGAACGGACCCTATATCGAGAGCAAGGAGCAACTAGGTGGCTATTATCTCATCGAGGCGGCTGATCTCGATGCCGCCCTCGCCTGGGCGGCGCGTTGTCCTGGCGCTCAGCAGGACGCGGTGGAGGTTCGCCCACTCATGATCTATTGAGAAGGCGGTCAGCCTGCCGTCAAGGCTGCCGCGTCTCTCAAAACTCCCCGCATTTCAGCCTAAAATCACTGTTGATCCTGCGGGGACTGCCGCCTCAGCTCTGCCGACGCGCGGACCCCGCTGTCGCGAGCCGCTTGCGGAGCATGCCGGCGGGGAAGAGATGATGCGCGCGTGTGAGTGAGTCTCCACCGTACGGAGCATTTGACCGTTTTTCAAAACTGCCGTAGGCTCCGGCCACCCTTGGGATTGGCGTCGAGGCGCGCTTCACGCCGACACTAGGCAACAGCCACGCGGTTCGTCGAGCCGCCAACAATAGGGATCAGGGATGGAAAGCCACATTCGGGGCCTCGCGGCGTCGCGCCGCGATTTCATGTTGTCTTCGGTCGCGTTGGCCGGCGCGCTGGCGTTGCCGGCAGGATTGCTCAGCGTCGCGGAAGCGGTCGCGGCAGGCCAGATCAAGGACGTGCCGCGCAACCGCACGCTCGTCACCGTGCGCGGCGGCACCGAGGGAAAGCACACCGAATACAATCTCTGGAGTCCGTATGTCATCGGCTCCAATCCGCAGCTCGGCGGCAACATCATCTACGAGCCGCTCGCCTTCTACAGCGCCTTCGCCGACAAGACGATCATGTGGCTCGCAGAGAGCTATAAGTACAGTCCCGACTTCAAGGAGTTGACCGTCAAGACGCGACCGGGCATCACCTGGAGCGACGGCAAGCCGTTCTCCGCCGAGGACGTGGCGTATTCGCTCAACACGTTGAACGAACTCGGCGGCAAGGTGAAGTGGGGCAAGGACGTGCAGGAAGTGCTGGAGTCGGCCGCCGTGGTCGACCCCAACACGACTTTGCTCAAGTTCAAGGTTCCGTCGCCGCGCTTCTTCAATCATATGCTCTCCTACAAATACGACATCGGCCTGCACATCGTTCCCAAGCACATCTTCGAGGGCCAGGACTGGCAGAAATTCACCGCGTTCGATCTCGACAAGGGCTACCCCGTCACCACGGGTCCCTGGAAGGTCGTGAACGTGTCGCCGACCCAGAAGGTGATGGACCGCAGGGACTCCTGGTGGGGCGTGGCGGCCGGCGTCGGCAAGTTGCCGGAGGTCGAGCGCATCGTGCTGCTGCCGGATACGGGGGAACAGCAGCTGGCCCAGGGCCTCATCTCCAACGCGGTCGATTTCTCGACGGGTCTGCAGGTCGCGACATTCCCGACTGTGTTCAAAGGCAACCCGAAGATCATCACGTTCACGGGACGCGAGCTCCCGTATGGCAACGTCGACTGGTGGCCGACCTCGCTCTATCTCAACAACGAGCGGCCTCCTTTCAACGATCCGAAGTTCCGCTGGGCGATCAGCTATCTGATCGATCGACAGACCTTGATCGACGTCGGCTGGGGCGGGTCGTCGAGCCTGTCGCCGCTACCGATGCCGGACGGCGCGGTCTACAAGGGCCTCCAGCCGTATTTCGACTACGCCAAGCCGCTGCTGGAAAAGTACCCGACCAACGAATTCAATCCTGCCAAGGGCGCCGCGCTGCTCGCGGAACTGGGGTGGAAGAAGGACGGCTCGGGGATGTATCTCGACGCCGCCGGGAAACCGTTCACGATGGAGATCATCAGCTTCTTCGACTTCCCGTCGGTCGGTCCGGTGCTCGTCGAATTATTGAAGCGGCAGGGTATGAACGCGACCTACGGTCAGCCGCCGGATATGTTCGACCGATACTTCGCCGGCAACTACAATGCGGTGATTTTCGGCCATGGCGGCAGCGTCAAGGATCCCTATGCGACTCTGCGCCTCTATCAATCGTCGTCGGAGGCGATTCCAGGCGGCCATCTCGTCAACCTCGCGCGGTGGAAAAATGCCGACTATGACAAGATCGTCGACGAGGTCTTCGTGACGCCTCCGGACGACACCGCGAAGATGAAGGAACTCTGGCTGAAGGCGATGGCGATCTGGCTGCCGGAATTGCCTGATGTGCAGCTGATGCAATTCTATCATCGCCTGCCGATGAACCTCACCTATTGGAAGGGATATCCGACCAAAGACGATCCGTACGTCAATCCGGCGTTCTTCCACTCGACCTATGGGCTCGTGCTGCACAGGCTGGAAGCGACTCAGTCGGCGTAACGGCATCTGGAAGAGGGTCCCCCGGTCCGGCTTGCGCGACGAGGCGTCAATTGACTGCTTTTTATCTCGTAAGGCGGATCGGGATATTTTTCCTCATCGTCTGGCTCGCCGCGACCCTGAATTTTTTCCTTCCGCGAATCGGCGGCGAGAATCCGGTCGCTCAGAAGGTGATGCAGATGGCCGCCCTAGGCGGCAATCTGCACGCCGGCATGCAGGACATGGTGAAGGAGTACGAGTCGAAATTCGGCATCGATAAACCGCTCTGGAAGCAGTACCTGATCTATATCGTCGATATGAGCCGGTTCGACTTCGGCTATTCCATCACCAGCTATCCCCGCAGGGTCAGCGATATGATCTTCGAGGGGCTGCCCTGGACGCTCAGCCTGATCACAGGGACGACGATCGTTTCCTTCGTCATCGGCAACCTTCTGGGCGCCTTCCAAGCCTGGCCGCGCGCGCCGCGTTGGATCATGATGTTGATGCCGCCGCTGCTTTCGCTGAGTGCGATCCCGTTTTTCCTGCTCGGGCTGATCCTCGTATATGTCGTCGGCTTCACCTTGCAGCTGACCCCGATGTACGGCGGTTACACCGCCGGCTCGATTCCGCAATGGAGCTTCTCGTTCGCCCTCGACGTCGCGTGGCACGCCATTCTGCCGGCGACCGCGATCATCCTGGGCTCGCTCGGCGGCTGGGCGCTCGGCATGCGCGCGATGATGGTGACGACGCAGGGCGAGGACTACGTCACCTTCGCGGAGGCGAAGGGTCTGTCGGATCGGACGCTTTTCGTCGATTACGGCATCCGCAACGCCATGCTTCCGCAAGTCACGGCGCTCGCGCTGTCATTCGGACAACTCGTGTCCGGGGCCGTGCTGGTCGAGGTCGTGTTCGGCTATCCCGGCATCGGCACGTTGCTGTTCCAGGGCATCCAAGGCTCCGATTTCTTCCTCGTGCAGGGAATTGTCTTCCTCGTGATAGTCACGATCGGCCTTGCGACGCTGATTCTCGATCTCGTCTATCCGCTGCTCGATCCGCGTATCGTCCACCGAAGCGCATGAGAGCCGTCCTTGTAGACGCGGTCGCTGACCGCGTCGGTTCCGCTGGGTTGACGCTCCGAGCGTGAGGCGCTCTACGACGGCCGCGCTC
>JBAQGU010000128.1:0-2825 GCA_049287975.1 Roseiarcus sp. | reverse complement strand
CGATGAAAAGCTCAAATCCTGATAGCGACGTGGCGTTCTGGATGCCCGCGTTCGCGGGCATGACACGGGACCTGGTTGTTTCATCCAGGGGGACCGGCCGCAGGCCGGTGCGGAACTCGCAATGACGGTCGAGGCTGCGCGCCGGGCCGACCGGATAAAAGGCTGCGGGGTGACGGCCACGGTCCGTCATCGCGAGCAAAGCGAAGCGATCCAGACTAGGGGTCTCCAACTGCGGCTCAGTCTGGGTTGCTTCGTTTTGCTCGCAATGACGGTCGAAGCGTCCGCATCCGCTTGCATTACAGCTACCGATCCAGCAGCTCCTCGAGCGGCAGCGCGGTCTTGTATTTGACCTGCTTCAGCGCGAAGCTCGAACGGATATTGGCGACGCCGCGGGTCTTGGTGAGCCGGCCGACGATGAAATTCTGCAAGGCGACGATGTCGGGCACGACGACCCGCAAGAGATAGTCGGAGTCGCCGGTCATCAAATAGCACTCCATCACCTCGGGAAGCCCGGCGATCGACGCCTCGAAGACCTCGAGAACCGCTTCGGTCTGCTTCTCCAGCGTGACCTGGATGAAGACGCTGACGCCCGCGCCGAGCTTGACCGGGTCGAGCAAGGCGACCCTTCGCAGGATTATGCCCGCCTCCTCCAGCGCGCGGACGCGGGCCAGGCACGGCGAGGGCGACAGTCCGACCCGTTCGGCGAGTTCGATGTTGGTCAGGCTGCAATCCTCCTGAAGTTCGGCGAGGATTCGCAGGTTGATGGCGTCGTTGAGCGCTTTCGGCATTTGATTCCGCCATTTACCACATTATCGGCAGAACTTGCCGAAATCCATTTCCAATTACAATATCTTCGGTAGAAAGCGCGGCGCCTCCGATGCTATCGTCCGCCGACGTCCAGGACCGCGACGGGAGAAACCTCATGCCTGCGAGCAGCCGCCCGATAGCGAACTTGCAGGGGCTCGCCCCCACTCGAGACAGCGATCCCGCGGAAACCTCCGATTGGCTGGATTCGCTCGAATCGATGTTTCGTCATTCCGGCCCCGAGCGCGCCGAATTCATTCTGTCGGCGCTCGAGCACAAGGCGAGGGAGCTCGGGGTCTACTCCGATGTGCTGCCGTTTTCGCCCTATCGCAATACCATTCCGCTCGAAAAGCAGAGCCGGTTTCCCGGCGATCTCGCAATGGAGACCCGGATCACCGCGATCATGCGTTGGAACGCCCTCGCGATGGTCGTGCGCGCCAACAAGGCTTACGGCGAGCTCGGCGGCCACGTCGCCAGTTACGCTTCGGTGGCGGAGATATTCGAGCTGGGGTTCAATCATTTCTTCCGCGGGGCCGACGATGGCGACGGCGGGGATCTGCTGTATTTTCAGCCGCACTCGGCGCCGGGCGTCTACGCTCGCGCCTTCGTCGAGGGCCGGCTCAGCGAACAACAGCTCGATCGCTATCGGAGGGAGATCGGCGGGGCCGGTCTCAGCTCATACCCCCATCCCTGGCTGATGCCGGACTTTTGGCAGACGCCGACCGGATCGATGGGCATCGGGCCGATCAGCGCCGTCTATCAGGCACGCTTCATGCGGTACTTACGCGATCGCGGCCTCGCCGAGACCGACGGCAGGCGCGTCTGGGGCGTCTTTGGCGACGGCGAAATGGACGAGCCGGAATCGCTCGCCGGCCTCTCCCTCGCCGCGCGGGAAAAGCTCGACAATCTGACGTTCATCATCAATTGCAACCTGCAGCGGCTCGATGGTCCGGTGCGCGGCAACGGCCAGATCATTCAGGAACTCGAGATGATCTTTCGCGGCGCCGGCTGGAACGTGATCAAGGTCCTGTGGGGCACGGAATGGGACGTGCTCTTCGCCCGCGACGTCAATCACGCGCTGCTGCGCCGGTTCGCCGCCACCGTCGACGGCAAGTATCAGAAGCTGGGCGCCGAGGACGGCGCCTACAATCTCACGCATTTCTTCGACGAGGACCCCGAAGTTCGCGCGCTCGTCGCCCACATGTCGGATCGCGACGTCGACGCGCTGAAGCGCGGCGGCCATGATTTCCGCAAGCTCTACGCCGCCTTCGAACTGGCGAAGGCGACTACGGGACAGCCGACGGTCATCCTCGCCAAGACCAAGAAGGGTTTTGGCATGGGCGGAGCGGGCGAGTCGCGGATGACCGCCCACCAGACGAAAAAGCTCGATATCGAGGCGCTGCGCGTATTCCGGGATCGCTTCGCCCTGCCGCTCAGCGACGAACAGGTCGAAAGATTGGATTTCTACCGCCCGTCCGACAACAGCAGGGAAGTCGTCTATATGCGCGAGCGGCGGCGGGCGCTCGGCGGCTATTTGCCGGCGCGCCGACGCTCGGCGCCAGCGGTCGCCGTGCCGCCGCTCGCCAGTTATGCGGATTTTGCCCTCCATCCCGAGGGCAGGGCGATGTCGACGACCGTGGCCGCCGTCCGCTTGTTCAGCAACCTTCTGAGAGACCAGACGCTCGGTCCCCGCATCGTTCCGATCGTCGCCGACGAAGCGCGGACTTTCGGCATGGCGAATCTGTTCCGGCAGGTCGGCATCTACGCGCCTTTCGGCCAAGCCTACGAACCGGAAGACTCGGGGTCGATGCTCTACTACAGGGAAACGAAGGACGGCCAGCTTCTCGAAGAAGGCATTACCGAAGCGGGAGCGATCTCTTCATGGACCGCGGCGGCGACATCCTACAGCGCGCATGGCCTGGCGATGCTTCCCTTCTATATTTTCTACTCGATGTTCGGGTTTCAGCGCGTCGGCGACCTGATCTGGGCCGCGGCCGACCAGCGGGCGCGCGGCTTCCTGA
>JBAQGU010000127.1:0-5317 GCA_049287975.1 Roseiarcus sp. | reverse complement strand
GGGGCGCGGGGGATTAGCCGGATTGCCGATCGCTCGTTGTGCCTCCACTCGAGAGCGGGAGGCCCGCTGCGTTGGTCAGATACGCCTGCTCAGTGGAGGCTCGCATGGCCGATGGCCCAGACATAGGCCGACACGGCAGCCAGATCCTGCTTTGAAAGCGGGGAGCCCCCAAGGGGGGCATCACCCCCTGGTATTGCTTCGGATGGGGGACGCCCTGCTCAATGGTCGCGCTGAGGGCCGCAAGGCTGCCATTGCCCCACAGCCAATGGCCACGATTGAGGGGAGGCCCTTGAGGGGTGCCAGCGGCGTCCGACCCGTGGCAGCCGCTGCAGGCGCCGTTACTGGCCTCTCCATGGAAAATTCGATTCCGCAGGGCCACTTCCGCAGGGGTTGCGCCGGGCGGCTTCGGGAGCGGGCGGATGCTCCGACCGGCGTCGGGATGTATGCCTTCCGACGGAACAGCCGATGTGGACGCGTCCGCCGCCACGATCGCCGCCGGCGCCGCCGCGACTTTGTCCGATCCGTCACCGTTGTAGGTAACGCGCCAAATTCGACCATGAACGTCATCGGCAACATACAGCGCACCATCGGGTGCTTCTGCGAGACCTGTCGGCCTGAACGCCGCTTGGCCAGGATCCTTGTGTGCGCCGGCAAACCCATCCGCGAAGACTACAAAGGGTCCCGACGCCTTCCCGTCCGCTAGCGGCTGGAAGACGACGTTATAGCCGCCCTGTGGGAGGGGAGCACGATTCCATGACCCATGGAACGCTATGAAAGCGCCGCCGCGATAGCCCGACGGCAATTTGTCGCCATGATAGATCGCCAGATCATTGGGCGCCCAATGTCCTGGAAAAGCAGCGACGGGACCCTGCCGGTCTGCACAGAGGCCCACGGTCTTGCCCCCGTCGCCGCCATATTCAGGAGCGAGCACCAGCTTCTTCTGCAGTTGATCGTAGTAGCATTCCGGCCACCCGTAGTCTGCTCCTGCAGTGAGAAGGAGCAATTCTTCGGCCGGCAACGCCGCGCTCTGCTCGGCCGTATAGAGACGCGGCCAGTTCTGAAAGAGTTGGTCGCGACCATGTTGGGTAACGAACAGACGACCTTCCGCATCGAACGCAAAGCCCTCACCATTGCGAAGGCCGCTCGCGTAGCGTTGCGATGGCGAGAACGCCTGATTGGTCTTGTTGGCGTCGAAGCGCCACGTGCCCGCGCGCGTTTCCTTTTCCTTACATGGTTCGATACCGGGCGACAGGGGAATTCGGTTCTCCTCCTGGCATGCGTTTGTCGCCGAGCCCACGTCGACGAACAGGTCGCCTTTCTCGTCGATTATGAACGGGTGCATGGGGTGATCGCCGGTCAACGGCAGCCCAGACACCACAACCTCGGGCGAACCCTTGGGAGACAGCGATCCGGAGGCGAGCTCATAACGCACGATGCGATCGGATTCCTCGGCATACAGCCCTCCCTTGTAAATGCGGATCCCGCTGCCTCCGCGCCCGCCCCCTACTACGGTGGCGCCGAAGCGCTCCACCACATCGGCGCGGCCCCTCCGTGCAAGGCCTTGAAAAGTCACAAAATGCGGAAATTGTTGCCCCGTACTCCGCGCCAAGACTCCCCGCCCCTACGCGGTCCCCAACACCGCCGCCGCCTTGACGAGGTCGCGCGCGATCGATCGTCCTTCGCTATCTGTTCGAATTCGCGGTCTCGAAGTCCGTTGGGAGAGGAGGAAAATTTTCCTCCCTGCAAAGCATTGAAAAGTCTCAAAACGCGAAAATCCTTGCCTCGTCATCCGCGGCGAGATTCCCCGCCTCTCCACTACTCCCAACAACGAACCACCTCGACGAGCTCGGGCGGCGCCTTCAGCCAGATCGTATGGAAATGGTTTCCTCGATGTCGCGGTTGAGTTATCGCCATCTGTCTCTCTTCCCACCGGAGTCGACACATGCCCATATCAGGCGGATGTCTCTGCAAGCAGTTGCGCTATGAAATCGCCGCCGAGGCGCCGATGGCGGCGCGGGTCTGCTGGTGCCGGGTTTGCCAATATATCGGCGGCGGCAGCGGCACGGCCAATGCCGTGTTCCCGAGGGACGCGGTCACGATCACGGGGAAAAGGCAGTTCTACACTTCGACCGCCGACAGCGGCTCGGTGATGCATCGCAGCTTCTGCCCGGATTGCGGCACGCCCGTCTTCAGCGAAGCCGAGCCGCGCCCAAACCTGATCATCGTGCGCGCCGGCACGTTGGACGATCCCGAAATCGGCAAGCCGACCGCGTCGATCTGGGCGAGTTCGGCGCCGAGCTGGGCCTGCATCGACGCGACGCTGCCGCAGTTCGACGGGCCGGCGCCGGCGAAATAGCGGGCGCCAGCAGCTCAGAGGCTAGTCCAAACATGCGAACGTCCAGGGTCATCCATGTCGTCTCCTGCCACGCCGAGGGCGAGGTCGGCGACGTCGTCGTGGGCGGGGTCGCGCCGCCGCCGGGCGCGACGCTGTGGGAGCAGTCGCGCTTCATCGCGAACGACGGCGTTTTGAGGAACTTCCTGCTCAACGAGCCGCGCGGTGGCGTGTTTCGGCACTTCAATCTGCTCGTCCCGCCGAAGAACCCCCGCGCCCAGATGGGCTTCATCATCATGGAGCCCGAAGATACGCCGCCGATGTCGGGATCGAATTCGATCTGCGTCGCGACCGTCCTGCTCGACAGCGGCATTCTGCCGAGCCAGGAGCCCCAGACGCGACTGACGCTGGAAGCGCCGGGCGGCTTGATCGAGGTCGTCGCGGACTGCCGCGACGGCAAAGCCGAGCGCATCCACGTCCAGAACGTCCCTTCGTTCGGCGACAGGCTCGATGCGCCGCTCGAGGTCGAAGGCCTCGGCTCGATAAAGGTCGACATCGCCTATGGCGGCGATAGCTTCGTCATCGTCGACGCGCAGAGCCTCGGCTTTGCGATCCGTCCTGACGAGGCGCGCGATCTGGCGGAGATGGGAATGAAAATCGCAGCGGCGGCGAACGCGCAACTCGGCTTTACCCATCCGGAGAACGCCGACTGGAACCATGTCTCGTTCTGCCAGTTCGCGGGGCCTTTGGCGCATGAGGACGACGCCCTCACGGGACCCAACGCCGTGGTGGTGAATCCCGGCAAGATCGACCGCTCGCCGACCGGCACCGGCTGCAGCGCCCGCATGGCGACGCTGCGCGCTCGAGGGCTGATGCAGGTGGGCGACCGCTACCTCGCGCATTCGATCATAGGCTCGACCTTCGATTGCCGGATCGCTGCCGATACGCAAGTCGCGGGGCGGCCCGCGATCGTTCCCGTGATTTCGGGCCGCGCGTGGATCACGGGGACGCACCAACACATGCTGGAGCCGAGCGACCCCTGGCCGGCGGGGTATCGGCTGGCGGACACGTGGCCGAGGCTGAAGTGAAAAGATGCAAACGCGATTGCCAGTCTACAAATTCGGGACGTTTCGCTAAGCTTTTGAAATGACGGCGATTGCTTACGGCCTTTTATCGGCTGGCTGCGCTCGGCTTGGGCAAGCCGCCGGGGACTGGGCCGAATTTGATCGGTTCGTTGGAACCAACTCGCGCCGCCAAGTGTTGGCTTGGGTTAACCGGGGGGATAGGAGGTTGAGATGTTCAAGCAACTCGGCTTTGCGGCCCTGCTCGGCGGGACCCTCGTCATGACGCCCGCGATGGCGCAGCAGACGTCTGGCGATCCATTTATAAAGCAACAGGCGATCAATCAGTGGCGGGCTTCGAAGCTCGTCGGCGTAGCGGTCATGGGCGCTGACCAGAAGAAAATCGGAAAGATCGAGGACGTGCTCGTCGATCATGACGGCAATGCTCAGACCATCGTCATCAGTGTCGGCGGCTTCCTCGGCATCGGGTCGAAGGATGTCGCCGTGCCGTTCAAGACGATGAAATGGCAGACCGAGGGCCGCACGGTCGCGGCGGGCCCGCCGGCTGCATCAACGACGGGCGGAGCGCCGGCGACCGTCAAGACCGACCCGGCCGCAACGGAGGCGAACCAGGGTTATCCCGACGTGGCAATGCTCGATATGACAAAGGCGCAGTTGCAAAGCGCGCCGGACTTCCAGTACGCTCCGGACCCGACGGCGCATAGCGCCATCGGCCCTGCTCCTAATCCAGCCAGCACGCGCAACGACTGAGCGAGCTGACGATACCGGCCCTCTCCGGCGCCGTGAGGCGCCCGCGGGAGGGCCTTTTTTTGCCTGTTGCGTGGCACACGATTTTGCGCTCCGCGCGGGACACGTCAGCCATAGCAATCAACGCATAGGCTCGTCCTCGCAGCTCGCCGGGACACCTCCAATCCGTTGGGACTTGAAAGTGTCAGTGGGAACGCGTCGTATCCCCAGAGCGACGAGTCGGAAGATCGTTGGTGAAATTGTGGCACGATGCTTGCTGCGGGCTTGTCACCCAGGTGACAGCGACTGCGTAGGATTGAATCGTAACTACGGGAGGAACGACAAAACTGGATTTGACGATGGAGAAGACCAATGCTCTCGAGCCGCGCAGAGCGATTATCGCTCTTCATAGGAGCAGTCCTCGTGCTGCTGATTTCAACCCCGTCGAGCGCGCCAGCGGAAACATCGCTCGGCGATCCGCCCTTCGCTCTTGGGCGAGAAACCTGCGGCCAATACTTGTCTGATATCGCGAACGACCACACCCTCCAGCAACTCTACGACGCTTGGCTATCGGGATACATCAAAGTGGTCAGCGAAGAATTCGACGGCGCCGAGACCCTGGTCCCCGAAGCGGAAATGGCTGGCGCGAGCGCGTGGGTGATGAATTATTGCCGTCAACGCGCCAGCGACTCCTACCTCACCGCCGCGGTGAGGCTGCTCGCGGCGCGAGAGAGACGCCAACCCGGCGAGACGAACTCCCGCATCTGAATCACGGCGCGGGGCTTCCTCGTGGCAGGCTGGCGCAAAAGGCCGCGAATTCGCCTTCCGTCGCGTAGGCTTTCTGCGTGCCGCGGCGGGTGACCGAATCGGCGGCGTAGCGGACCGCCTTGTCGAGTGCTTCCTCCAGCCCCCAGCTCGCGGCGTAATATCGCGCGAAGCTGCCGACGAAGGCGTCGCCGGCGCCGGTGGTATCGACCGGGGTGACGCGGACCGGCGCAATGTTGCAGGTATCGGATGCCGTAACCAGCAGTGCGCCACGCGCGCCCATTGTCACGATCACCGTCCCGATGCCCTTGGCGATCAGGCTGCGCGCCGCCGCGGCGATTTCGTCTTCCGTGCCGACGGGCATCCCGGTCAGGATCGCGAGTTCGGTCTCGTTGGGAACCAGAAAGCTCGC
>JBAQGU010000126.1:0-11785 GCA_049287975.1 Roseiarcus sp. | reverse complement strand
AGGCCGGGCCGTCGTCAGGCGCAAAGCGAACAACCGGATTGCTCGCGCTCGCGAGCATGTCTCATACTTGCGAAGCGCACCCGGTGTTCGATTGGGCCGAGCATAGTCATTCGCGCTCCCGCGCGGCGCGAGCGGTCATGGCGTATCCTTGCCCGCGGCGAGAGGCGCGGCCGATGGATTCCGCAGGCGCTCCTCATGCTCCCGCACCACGGCGCCGGCGGCGAAATCGTTGGCGCGCAGGGCTGAGAGAACCGCGACCAGGCAATCATCGCGTCGGACCTCGAGATCGCGGATCGAGACGCCGGCCGCCTGATGGTCGGATTGCTGGGATACGAGGTCGATCAATTCGTCGGTCAGTTCGGGCGCCTGCAGCTTGGTCCACGGCAGTTTCAAAGCCGGTCCGAATTGCGCCAGAAAATGCCGCATTCCGGCTTCGCCCCCCGCCATTCGGTAGATGAGAAACGTCCCCATGAACGACCAGCGCAGCCCGGCGCCGAACCGGATCGCGTCGTCGATCTCCTCCGTCGTCGCGACGCCATCCTTGACCAGCCAGAGCGCCTCTCGCCAAAGCGCTTCGAGCAGTCGGTCGGCGATGAAGCCGTCGATCTCCTTGCGTACGCGTAGCGGCCGCATGCCGATGCTGGCATAGAACTCGATCGCCGCCTGCTTTGTGGCCTCGCTCGTCTTTTCCCCTCCGCAGACCTCGACCAACGGCAGAAGGTACACGGGATTGAACGGATGGCCGACGACGAAACGATCCGGACGCGCCATCAAAGACTGCAATCGCGTCGGCAGCAGTCCCGACGTCGAAGACGCGATCACGACCTCCGGCCGACTCGTTCGATCGATGACAGCGAGCACGGATTGCTTCAAGTCTTCGCGTTCGGGCAGACTTTCCTGCACGAAGTCGGCGCCCGCAACGGCCTGTTCGATCGAGGTCTCGAGCGTGAGGCGACCTTCCAGTGGCGCCAGGGCCGGAAACAGCTTGGCCTGCGCGCGACGCGCGTTTCCGATCACCGTTTCCAGCTTGCGAGCGATTTCCGGGTCCGGATCGAAAATCGCGACGTCGTGGCCGTTCAGGAGAAAGCGGGCCGCCCAACCGGCGCCGATGACGCCGCCCCCGACGAGGCCGACGCGGCTCGAGTTTTTCATGATGATATCCTCAACGCCGGCCCGCGCAATTTCAGTCTGGCGCGAACCTCGGCCGGCCCGAGCACGCGGGCGCCCATCGCGGAGACAATCGTCGCCGAACGTTCGACCAACTGACCATTGCTGGCGAGCACGCCGCGATCGAGGAACAGATTGTCCTCTAGGCCGACGCGGACATTGCCGCCTGCGATGGCCGCCATCGCGGCATAGGGAAGCTGATTGCGGCCGATCGAAAAAGCGCTGAAGATAGCCCCCGCCGGAAGCTGGTGGACGAGCGCCATCAGCGTAAGCGGATCGTCGGGCGCGCCATAGGCGATTCCCATGCACAACTGGATCATGCAGGGATCGTCGAGCAGCCCCTCCTCGAGCAGTTGTTTCACGAACACGAGATGTCCTGTGTCGAAGACCTCGAGCTCCGGTTTGACGCCCAAGTCCTGGACCGTTTTCGCCATCGCCCGCAGTGTCGAAGGTGTGTTGGTCATGACGTAATCGCCGAGGGCGAAATTCATGGTTCCGCAGTCGAGCGTGCAAATCTCGGGCAAAAGCTCGGTCACATGAGCCAGGCGCTCGCTGGGACCGACCATATCCGTGCCGTCGGGATTCAGCGGCAACGGATGTTCGCCCGCGGCGAATACCACGTCGCCGCCCATGCCGGCCGTGAGGTTGATCACGACGTCGACGTCAGCCGATCGAATGCGATCGACGACCTCGCGATAGAGATGGATGTCCCGCGCAGCCTTGCCCGTATCGGGATCGCGAACGTGGATATGAGCGATCGCGGCGCCTGCGCGCGCCGCCTCGATCGACGCCTCCGCGATCTGCTGTGGAGTTATGGGAACGCCGGGATGTCGCCCGGTCGTGTCGCCGGCTCCGGTTACCGCACATGTAATAAAGACTTCATGGTTCATGTCGGGATTTCCGTCGGACGATCAAATTGCAAAGGCGAACCGCGGCGGGCAATGTGATTCTGTCAATCCAGCGCCGCCGGCCCTTCACCCCCCGATATTGAAACTCGCCAACGCCGCCATGTTGACTATGTCGGAATCCTTGGCGCCGAGTTGGACGATCTGCACCGGCTTCTCCAGCCCGACGATCAGCGGGCCGATCACCGTGGCGCCGCCGAGCTCCTGCAACATGCGGGTCGAAATCGAGGCCGAATGGAACGCCGGCATGACGAGCACGTTGGCGGTGTCGGTGAGCCGGCAGAACGGATAGGCCCCCATCAGCTCCTTGTTGAGCGCGACATCGGCGCCCATTTCGCCGTCGTATTCGAAATCGACCCGCCGTGCATCGAGGATCCGCACCGCCTCCTGCACCCGCAGCGTCCGCTCGCCCGGCGGATGGCCGAAATTGGAGAAGGCCAGCATGGCGACGCGCGGCTCGTAGCCGAGCCGGCGCGCCACACCCGCCGCCTCGACGGCGATTCGCGCCAGATCCTCGGCGTCGGGCATCTCTGTGATCGCGGTATCGGCGACGACGACGGGGCGGCCGCGCGCCAGCACGAGCGAAACGCCAATCACGCGATGGCCGGGCTTGTCGTCGACGACGCGCCGAACCTCCTCGAGCGCGATCGAGAAGCTGCGGGTCACGCCGGTGACCATCGCGTCCGCGTCGCCCTGCGCGACCATCGCCGCGGCGAAATAGTTGCGGTCCTGATTGATCATTCGCTGACAGTCGCGAAACAGGAAGCCGCGCCGCTGCAGCCGCTCGTAGAGGAATTGCGCATAGACCATATTGCGCTGCGAGAGCCGCGCGTTGTGGATTTCGATCCCTTTCTCCGTCAGATCGAAGCCGGAGCGCTCGGCGACCGCGCGGACGCGATCTTCGCGACCGACCAGAACCGCCGCGCCGAGGCCCTGGGTGACGAAGGAATAGGCGGCGCGAATGACCTGCTCTTCCTCGCCCTCGGCAAAGACGACGCGCTTGGGCATTCGACGCACGCGCTCGACGATGCGCTGCATCGCGCCGGCGATCGGGTCCCGACGCGCCGAAAGCGCCGACTTGTAGGCCGCCATATCGACGATGGGGCGCTGGGCGACGCCCGAATCCATCGCAGCCTTGGCGACCGCCATCGGCACCACATGGATGAGGCGCGGATCGAACGGAGCAGGAATGATGTAGTCGCGGCCGAACCGCGGTCGCGCGCCGCGATAGGCGACGGCCACTTCGTCGGGCACGTCCTCGCGCGCGAGCTCGGCGAGCGCGTGCGCCGCCGCGATCTTCATCTCCATGTTGATCGTCTTCGCGCGCACGTCGAGCGCGCCGCGAAAAATATAGGGAAATCCGAGGACGTTGTTGACCTGGTTGGGATAATCCGATCGACCGGTGGCGATGATCACGTCTTCGCGCGCCTCGCGCGCATCTTCGGGCGTAATCTCCGGATCAGGGTTGGCCATCGCGAAGATGATCGGGTCGGGCGCCATCGACTTGACCATTTCGGCCGTCAGCGCGCCCTTCGCGGAAAGGCCGAAAAAAATATCGGCGCCAGCCACCGCCTCCGCGAGCGTGCGCAGCGGCGTCTCCACCGCGTGCGCCGATTTCCACTGATTCATGCCGTCCGGGCGGCCGCGATAGACGACGCCCTTGGTGTCGCAGAGCAGGACATTGGCAGGCTCGAAACCCATCGACTTGATCAGATCGAGACAGGCGATGCCCGCGGCCCCAGCGCCGTTGCAGACCAGACGCGTCTTCTTGATGTCGCGACCGGTCAGTTGCATCGCGTTGATCATGCCCGCGGCGGCGATGATCGCGGTGCCGTGCTGATCGTCGTGGAACACGGGAATGTCCATCAATTCACGTAAGCGCTCCTCGATGATGAAACACTCCGGCGCCTTGATGTCCTCCAGATTTATGCCCCCGAACGATGGGCCTAGAAATTTGACCGCGCTAATGAATTCCTCGGGATCTTCGGTCGCGATTTCCAGATCGATCGAATCGACGTCTGCGAAGCGTTTGAAGAGGACCGCCTTGCCTTCCATCACGGGTTTGGCCGCGAGCGCGCCCAGATTGCCCAGGCCGAGAATGGCGGTTCCGTTTGTGATGACGGCGACCATGTTGCCGCGGGCGGTGTAGTCGTAGGCGGTCGAGGGATCGGCTGCGATCGCCTTGACCGGGACGGCGACGCCGGGCGAATAGGCGAGCGAGAGGTCGCGCTGCGTCGCCATGGGTTTGGTGGCGACGATCTCCAGCTTGCCGGGCCGCCCGCGCGAATGGAACAGCAGCGCCTCTTGATCGGTGATCGAGTTGCGGTGGGGCGGGCCGTCGGGGGACTTGGCCATGGAGTGGGGTCCTGAAGGTTTTTACAGGAAGTGAGGCGCGCGAATTTGGCCGCGCGCCTCGAGAGAGGAGCGACGCTCGCCTGTCGGAAAAAAGGACGTTGTCGTGCAATGCGGCCAACCGCGCATAGACGTTTCCTCGAGCTTGGGATCAGACGGAGCTTCGATCGCTTCGTCCAGCCTCGCGCGGTTCTAACGCATGGCGCGCGTTTGGCAACTCGAAGAAGGCGCGCCCGGGCGGCGCGGACGATGACGCGGGAATTGTGGCGATCGACCGAGGGCGGCGGGAGGCGAGGGAAGCCGCGTTCCACAAGGCTGCGCGCGCCGCGAACGGAGCTCTGCGCCTCGCCGAGCGCTATTTTGTCGCCGCGCTGACTTCGCTGAAGACGGTGCTCATCTGACCGCCTAGATGCGTCAAGACCGATATCGTCGCGACTGCAATGAGCGCGGCGATGAGACCATATTCGATGGCGGTCGCGGCTCGCTCGTCGCGAACGAAATTCTTGCATTCGGCTCGCATGTTCATATCTTTTTTCCTGCGCGTTGCCCAACCTTCGCGGCCGGCCCTCCATTTCACTTTGCACTCTGGACCCAGAATTCGAACCTATCCTTAACGGCGGCCGGCAAAAGCAGCATGGTTCGCCGAATGCCGGTCGCCACGGTGAACGAAACGCTAGCTTCGTTGCGCTTTCGAGGATCGAGGCGTGCTGCTGCGGGTATGTAACCTTATCGTTTCAATCATCAGTTGAATTGCGAGCGAGCTGGCGTACGCCGACGCATCCGCCCTCGATTCGCGGCGCTCGGGCTCAGCTCGCTCCGCTCCAACTTGCAATTACATAAAGATATCTTTATGTGGTTATGTGGCATGGAAAAGCAGGCGAGAATGACATGATCCCGAACGCCGAAGTCGGACCGGCAGAGGATTTCGTTCGCGAACGTGACGGTTCGGCGCGACTACGGGCGGCGGCGCGCGAGCGCATTCTCATCCTCGACGGGGCGATGGGAACCCAGGTTCAAAACCTCTCGCTCGACGAGCGTGATTTCCGCGGCAAGCGTTTCATCGAATGTGAGTGCCATCTCCAGGGCAACAACGATCTGCTGACCCTGACGCAGCCTCGGGCAATCGAGGATATTCTGTTCGCTTATGCGATGGCGGGCGCGGACATCCTGGAGACCAATACGTTTTCCTCCACAAGCATCGCCCAGGCCGATTACGGCATGCAGGAGGTGGTCTATGAGCTCAACCGCGACGGCGCGCGCCTCGCGCGCCGCGCGGCGCTGAAGGCTGAACGTCTCGACGGCAAGCCCCGCTTCGTCGCGGGCGCGCTCGGCCCGACCAATCGCGCCGCCTCGCTTTCGCCCGACGTGAACAATCCCGGGTTCCGCGCGGTCTCTTTCGACGAATTGCGCGACGCCTATGCCGAGCAGGTCAAAGGCCTCGTCGACGGCGGCGCCGACATCATTCTGATCGAGACGATTTTCGACACCCTCAACGCCAAGGCGGCGATCTTCGCCTGCGATCGGGTGTTCAACTCGCTCGGCCGGCGGCTTCCCATGATGATATCGGGCACGATCACCGATCGTTCCGGCCGCACCCTTTCCGGGCAGACGCCAACCGCGTTCTGGCATTCGATGCGCCATGCGCGGCCGTTCTCGATCGGCCTCAATTGCGCGCTGGGCGCGGCGGCCATGCGCGAACACCTCGAGGAAATCGCCGGCGTCGCGGAGACGTTCGTCTCGGCATATCCCAACGCCGGCCTTCCCAACGAATTCGGTCGCTACGACGAAACGCCGGACGAGATGGCCGGCTTGATCGCGGGCTTCGCGCGCGACCGCCTGGTCAACATCGTCGGCGGCTGCTGCGGTTCGACGCCGGAACACATCAAGGCGATTGCCGAAGCCGTCCGGGGCATCGCGCCCCGTGCGGTTCCCGAATTCGCGCCGCTGATGCGCCTCTCGGGCCTGGAGCCGTTCACGCTGACCAAGGACATCCCGTTCGTCAATATCGGCGAGCGCACCAACGTCACCGGGTCGGCCAAGTTCCGCAAGCTGATCACCTCGGGGGACTATGCCGGCGCGCTCGTGGTGGCGCGCGACCAGGTCGCCAACGGCGCGCAGATCCTCGACGTCAACATGGACGAAGGCCTGATCGATTCGGCGCGCGCGATGGTCGAGTTCCTCAACCTCGTCGCCGCCGAGCCAGACATCGCGCGCGTGCCTGTCATGATCGATTCCTCGAAGTTTTCGGTGATCGAGGCCGGGCTCAAATGCGTACAGGGCAAGGGGCTCGTCAATTCGATCTCGATGAAGGAGGGCGAGGAGGAGTTTCTGCGCCAGGCGCGGCTGGTGCGCTCCTACGGCGCCGCCGTCGTCGTGATGGCTTTCGACGAACAGGGCCAGGCCGACACGTTCGAGCGCAAGGTCGCGATCTGCGCGCGCGCCTACAAGCTTCTCACCGAGCAGGCGGGCTTTCCGCCCGAAGACATCGTCTTCGACCCCAATATCTTCGCCGTGGCGACCGGGATCGAGGAACACAATGGCTATGGCGTCGCCTTCATCGAGGCGACCCGCGAGATTCGCCGGAACCTGCCGCACGTCCACATCTCGGGCGGCGTCTCCAATCTGTCGTTCTCGTTTCGCGGCAACGAGCCGGTGCGCGAGGCGATGCACGCGGTGTTCCTCTACCACGCGATCCAGGCCGGCATGGACATGGGGATCGTCAACGCGGGCCAGCTCGCGGTCTACGAGACGATCGAGCCTGAGCTGCGCGAGGCGTGCGAGGACGTCGTGCTCAACCGCCGCGCCGACGCCACCGAGCGGATGCTCACGATCGCCGAGCGCTATCGCGGCGGCGCCGCGCGCGAGGGCAAGGCGCAGGACATGAGCTGGCGCGAAGAGCCGGTTGATAAGCGCATCGCGCATGCGCTGGTCAACGGCATCACCGAATTCATCGACGTCGACACCGAAGAGGCGCGGCTCGCCGCCGAACGGCCGCTGCACGTCATCGAGGGGCCGCTGATGGCGGGCATGAACATCGTCGGCGACCTGTTCGGCGCCGGCAAGATGTTCCTGCCGCAGGTGGTCAAATCCGCGCGGGTGATGAAGCAGGCGGTGGCGCTTCTGCTGCCCTACATGGAGGCGGAGAAGCGCGCCAACGGCGGCGAGGGCCGGCAGAGCGCCGGCAAGATTCTGATGGCGACCGTCAAGGGCGACGTGCACGACATCGGTAAGAACATCGTCGGCGTCGTGCTCGCCTGCAACAACTACGAAATCATCGACCTCGGGGTGATGACGCCCGCCTCGAAAATCCTCAGCGTGGCCCGCGAGAGACAAGTCGACGTAATCGGCCTTTCCGGCCTGATCACGCCCTCGCTCGACGAGATGGCGCATGTGGCGGCGGAAATGGAGCGCGAGGGGTTTGACATTCCGCTGCTGATCGGCGGCGCCACGACCAGCCGCGTGCACACCGCGGTGAAGATCCATCCGCGCTATGCCCGGGGTCAGACGGTGTACGTCAACGACGCCAGCCGCGCCGTCGGCGTGGTCGGAGCGCTGCTCTCGCCGGGCTCGCGCGCGTGCTATGTCGAGACCGTACGCGCCGAGTACCGCAAGGTCGCCGAGGCGCATGCGCGCAGCGAACTGGACAAGACGCGCCTGCCGCTGGCGAAGGCGCGCGCCAACGCGATGAGGCTCGACTGGAGCGCCTACCGGCCGACGCGACCGTCCTATCTCGACGCACGCGTGATCGAGGCGCACGACCTCGCCGATCTCGCGACCTATATCGACTGGACCCCGTTCTTCCAGACCTGGGAGCTGAAGGGCCGCTATCCCGCCATCCTCGAGGACGAAAAACAGGGCGAGGCCGCACGGGCTCTGTTTGCCGACGCCCAGGCGATGCTGGCCAGAATCATCGCCGAGAAGTGGTTCGCGCCCAAGGCGGCGGTCGGCTTCTGGCCGGCGGGCGCGGACGGCGACGACATCCATCTCTACGCGGACGAAAGCCGGGAGATCAGGCTCGCGACCTTCTTCACGCTCCGCCAGCAGCTGTCGAAGCGCGACGGCCGCCCCAATATGGCGCTCGCCGATTTCGTCGGGCCGACCGACTATCTCGGCGCCTTCGTCGTCACGGCCGGCATCGAGGAGGACGCGATCGCCAAGCGCTTCGCCCACGCCAACGACGATTATTCCTCGATCCTCGTCAAAGCGCTCGCCGATCGCTTCGCCGAAGCCTTCGCCGAGGCGATGCACGCCCGTGTCCGGCGTGAACTCTGGGGTTACGCGCCCGACGAGACCCTACCCCCCGAGGCGCTGATCGAGGAGAGCTATCGCGGCATCCGCCCCGCCCCCGGCTATCCCGCGCAGCCCGACCATACCGAAAAGGCCACCCTGTTCGCGCTGCTGGATGCGAAGGCGCTCATCGGCGTCGAGCTGACCGAGAGTTTTGCGATGTGGCCGGGCTCGTCCGTCTCCGGCCTCTATATCGCGCACCCTGAGGCGCATTACTTCGGCGTCGCCAAGGTCGAGCGCGATCAGGTCGAGGATTACGCCGCGCGCAAGGGGATGTCGGTGCGCGAGGTCGAGCGCTGGCTGGCCCCGGTGCTGAACTATTCCCCGGTGGCGGAAGCCGCGGAGTAGACGGCGGCCGCGCCTACAGGCGTCTCCGAGATTCTTTCGCGGTTTCGAGCGATTTCAATGCTTTGCGAGGCAGAAAACAGAAAATGAATTTCCTCGCAAACAACTGGATTCGCGGATGTTTTCGAGAGGGATTTGGTGGAAAGACTGCCGATTCGGCGAAATTCCCTGAATTTTTTCCCTACGACCAGGGAATTTTACACACAATCAAATAGTAGAATAATGAACGTCGGATTGCCGTCGCTTCACTTTTCCACGCGGTTATACACGTCCTCGATGCGGACGATGTCGTCCTCGCCGAGATACGAGCCGGTCTGGACCTCGATCAGCTCCAGGTTGATCTTGCCGGGGTTGGCGAGCCGGTGGATCACCCCGATCGGCAGGAAGATCGACTCGTTCTCGTGGACGATCTGCTTCTCCTCTCCGCGCGTCACCTCGGCGGTGCCCGTGACGACGACCCAATGCTCGGCGCGATGGAAATGCCGTTGCAGCGAAAGCCGGTGTCCGGGCGTGACGACGATGCGCTTGACTTGATAGCGGGCGCCTTCGTCGACCGACTGATAATAGCCCCACGGCCGGTACATCCGCTTGTGCTCGGTCGCCTCGCGGCGTTTGCTCTCGCGAAGATTTTCGACCAGCTGCTTGACCTTGTCGCCCTGGTCGCGCGCCAGCACCAGCACCGCGTCCTGCGTCGTGACGACGATCAGGTCCCTGACCCCGACGACGGCGGTCAGCAGCCCCGTCGAGCGAACATGCACATTGTCGGATTCGATGGCGAGGCCCTCGCCCCAGATCGAGTTTCCGCGCGCGTCGCGCGCGCTCAGCTTCCAGACCGCGTCCCAATTGCCAATGTCCGACCAGCCGATATCGGCCGGCACGACGGCCGCGTGCCTGGTGCGCTCCATCACGGCGTAATCGATCGACTTTTTCGGCGATTTGCCAAAGGCCTCGGCGTCGAGGGCGAGAAAGCCGAGGTCGTGCCCGGCCTTTTCGATCGCACTTTCTGCCGCCGCGTCGATTTCGGGCTCGAAAACCTTCAACTCGCCGAGCATGACGTCGGCGCGAAAAAAGAAATTGCCCGAATTCCAGAGATAGCCCTCCGCGACGTAGCGTTCGGCGACGGCGCGCTCCGGCTTCTCGACAAACGCATCTATCTCCAATGCGGGCCCTCCGCCGATCGCCCGGCCGGGCCTGATGTAGCCGTAGCCGATCGCCGGTTCGTCCGGGTGCACGCCCAAGGTGACGATGAAGCCCTGTTCCGCGGCGTCGGCGGCCGAAACACATGCGGCGAGGAACTCGGCCCGCTTTGTAATCACGTGGTCGGAGGCGAACACCGCCACTATCGATTCCGGATCTTGCTGCGCCGCCAACACCGCGGCGACTGCTACGGCGGGTCCTGAATCGCGCCGCGAGGGCTCGATCACGATCTTCGCCTCCGCGCCGATGTCGGCGAGTTGCTCCTTGACCAGAAATCGATAGTCGTGATTGGTGACGACGATCGGCGATGCGAAGATCGGATCGGTCACGCGCAAGATCGTCTCTTGAAAGGTCGAGCGTTTGCCGATCAGGGCGATGAATTGCTTGGGCATCGTCTCCCGCGATTCCGGCCAGACCCGCGTCCCCGCTCCACCGCACATGATAACCGGCTGTATTTTCTTCGTCATTGGGGCCTCTCGTCGCGCTAGCGCCGGTATGACGGATTCACCCCGAGCCGGGGACAATTCGTCATTCGTCACGAAATCAACTACCCATTTCCGGGACGGCCAGAGCTCGCATGAGGCGACGATGTCCCTCAGGAATGGGTGCAGGCTTGCCGGAGGCCCGATCGACGTAGACGTGGGTGTAGCGTCCCTGCGCGCTGGCCACCGGCGCGCCCTCCTTGAACGCCGCCAGCGCGTAGCGGACCGAGGCGCGCCCGAGGCGCTCCACTTTCACGCCGATTTCGATTCTGTCGGGGTAAGACAAACTCGAGAAAAATCGGCAATTGCTCTCGGCCACAAAACCGATGATTGGACTGGAGCCGGGATCCAGCAGGCCGGCCTCGATGAGGATTTGATTTACCGCCGCGTCGAAAAGCTCGTAGTAGGCGACGTTGTTCAGGTGGCCGTAGACGTCGTTGTCGCGCCAACGCGTCGTCATCCCGACGAATCGCGCGAAAGCGATGCGGCCAAACGGCGCTTCGCGCTCGCTCGAGCCGCCGCTGGGTCCGTCCTCGCTCAGCCTTCGCTCCCGGAAAATTGAATGCGCATGCAGGCTTTGGCCTCCGGGGGCGGCGGGATCGCATTGCGTTTCGGCAGCCGATATAGACAAGAGCGCCGAACCCGACAAGCGTCCACGCTTTGTCGAGGGTGAGACTCGGCCGGGATGGGGGATGACAGTTGGGTCAGGACGAAGACGTCGCCGGCGCGGACGGCAGGCGAGGCGAGCCGGGCGCCGGCCGCGAGGAGACGCCCAGCGGCGTCCTGACGAAGGTTTCGCTGCACGTGCGCCGTCTCGTCGCGCCCAACCCTTCCGCGTTCACTTTCACGGGCACCTGCACGTACATCGTGGGCGAGGGGGAAGTGGCGATTCTCGATCCCGGACCCGACGACGACGACCATCTGGCGCGTCTCGTCGGCGCGGTTTCGGGCGAACGGGTCGCCTATATCGTCGTCACCCACACGCATCGCGACCACAGCGCGCTCGCGCCGCGCCTCGCCGCCGCGGTCGGCGCGCCCATCGTCGGCGCC
>JBAQGU010000125.1:0-5510 GCA_049287975.1 Roseiarcus sp. | reverse complement strand
GCCACAATCCCAACAGTCGCGTCAGCGACGGCACAGCCGCTTTGAGCGGCTAAAACCTTAAAGCCCCCGGCTTTGCCGGGGGATATTTACTCCTTCGTGAGCCGCCTCGAGCGCCCAAACTGACGTGTGCCGAAATACTTGAAGCACGAGACACCACGCCAACCAACCCGAGGAGGTTGCGTCGGACAGCATCAATGGTGCATTCAGAGCCAAATCCGTCAAACTCTCTATCGGAGCACTATTGATGACCCTGCGCAGCGCCAGCGCCAAAGGTATGAGGCGATAGCTTCCTCCGTCATGCCGAGGTCGCGAAAAACATCAACCGGACGGGATGGTAGCCGACTCGCTCGCTGGAGAGCCAATCTCTGCTCCTCAATCGGTCCTTCGTCGTGATGCCAGTCGACGCTGGCGTTGAGACTTGTCAAATCGTGAGTGTTCATCACGTCGCATCTCCGCTTTACCGAGCGTAGACCCGCCCGCTCCGAGGAGGCGCAGAGCCTTCGTCTGGCATTCGTCTACCCAGTAAATTTGACATCAATGAGTCACCATTGCCCCGCGCGCCCGCGCTCTTCAAAATGTCGTACTAATCATCGAAATGCAGCGAGCTATGCTGGACGCCGCCTGGCGAGCTAGCCTCACTCGCGTGGCGACTTCACACATTTGTGTTGGAACGATTCCGGGCGCTCCGCGTCCAGCGCCACACGTATGGCGTCGTGCGCCATGGCCGAGGTCAAGCAATGAAAATCCGCGCGGGAGTTTTTGCCCGCGCAGTTCACCGGTTTTGCCGCTGCAATCCTTATCCTGAGCATTAAGACGACGCAGCAGGTTGGATACAAGTTGGTGGCGCGAATACGACCTCGCGCTAGCGCATGAATCCGTGCATCAATCGACCGAGCAGCGATAGTGCATTTCAGATTGCAATCGGTGCTGGGAGTTCTGCTATGGCTGTGAAGCGTGTGATCGAAGGTGTGCACGTCGTCCCGATGGGGATGGCAAACGCCTTCCTGGTCGAGAGCGACGACGGATTGATACTGATCGATGCCGGTTACCCGGGTAAGGAGGAAGCCGTCTTTGAGGCGATCCGCTGGCTTGGCCGTTCGCCAGACCAGCTCGAGCACCTAATTTTCACTCACGGCCACCCCGATCATATCGGCAGCGCCGCCGCCATCGTGCGGGAAACCGGCGCCAGGACTTACATGCACCCGCTCGATATCCCCATGGCCATGAGTGGAGGTCCGTTTCGGCCTATGCGGGGGGCGCCTGGTCTGTTGGGGCCATTGATGTGCAAGCTGTTCTACCACCCCGACGAGCGATTAGAGCCGGTCGCCATCGACCAGCCTTTGACTGCCGGGGAAATACTGCCGATCGCTGGCGGCTTTGACGTCATTCATACTCCTGGGCACTGCGCGGGACAGGTCGCGTTGCTGTGGCGTCCCGGGCGAATGCTGTTTGCGGGCGACGTGTGCACGAACGTCATGGGCCTCGGTGATCCAGTCGGCTTCGAGAATTTGAACGACGGTCGTGCGAGCCAGCGCAAACTCGCCAGTCTTTCATTCGATGCTGCCGGGTTCGGCCATGGCGCGCCTATCGCCCGCGAGGCGTCAACGCGGTTCCGCAACAAGTGGGGCAAGAGCGTCATCGACGAACGTCGTGAAGAAACTTCACAGCATCGGCGCCGAGCGTAGTCAAGTCGTGCCCTTTCTCCTCCCGACCTCGCCCACAGCACAACTGTCCGACTGGAATTACGGTGACGATTTACTTGACCCCTTTAATCAAAATGGCATCCGTCCAAACGAATCGCCAGTTAAGGGGTTAAGTAAAGTGTCACCGTAACCCCGGGGCGGGCCTCGCCGTTCGCTCGTGACTGAGACTACCGGACGGCCAGTCTCCTTCCCAATCACGTACGCTACTTATTTCCAATGATCGGGGGTACGACCCTGATGGGTTGCAACGTTCGCCAAGACCATGTCGCGCGCGATTTCGAGCGCCCGCCAATAGGCTTCGTCGCCGCCTAGTTCGCGTACAAGGCGGCAGCGTCGGCTTGCGCGAGCCGTGCAGCTTCGCGGCGACGTCGGAACCATTTGAGCATTTCTAGCCCTCGCGTGAGACCGGCACTCCGCCGCACGGCCGAGCGTTTTTCGGAAAATACCTACTTGCATCAGCGTCACGGGGGCGGGCCGCCGTCTACCGCTCGTGAACAACGCGTCCGTCCGCGTCGAGAATTCGCAGCCGCACTGTGCCGGGAATTACGGTGACGCTTTACTTGACCCTCCGGCCCAAACGGATGGACATGTTGAGGGGTTAAGTAAAAAGTCACGGTAACCCGGCTACAAGACGCTCGATGCGGGCGCGCGCACTGGATACCCTTCGCGAGCGCGCCGGCGCTCATGCCGAGCGGAACGAGAAACTCCTCGCGCAAAATTTCGCGGGGATGTACGAGAGGATTGCTCGGACGCGTCATGTGATGGGCCGCCAGGGTGGTCGATAGTTCCGTTATCTCTTGCTCAACCGGATTCGCGTAAAATGCTAAATGCTCGTGAGCCATAGGAAGCCGTCATGCGTCCCAGCTATCTCGTCGCGCTGTTCCTACCTCTCGCCCTCGCGGGCTGTATCGGAGACGCTGTTGATACCGGCCCGGTCGATCCGTACGCGACGCGCGAAATCGACGCCGTCCATCTCGATCCGTCCGCCGCGGCCGCGGCGCTCAACGCCTATCGGGCCAGCCATGGCCTCGGGGCAACGCGGCTCGATCCGGAGCTGACGGCGATGGCGCAGCGCCAGGCGGATGCGATGGTCGCGGGCAACAAGCTGTCCCACGAGGTCGCTGGAAGTTTCACCTCGCGCCTCACAGCTTCCGGCGTCGATACGGCGGAGGCTGGCGAAAATCTCGGCGCTGGCCATTATTCACTCGAGGAAGCGATGACCGGCTGGCGGAACTCGCCCGAGCACAACGCCAATCTTCTGATGCCGAAAGCGACGCGGCTCGGGATCGCGATCGCGAAGGACCCTCGCACCCATTACGGCGTGTATTGGGCGATGGAGCTGGCGGCCGAGCCACGCACAAGGTCGAACGGACCGGCATTGTACATATCCTCCGACGCGCCGCGACCGTGACGCGCAAGCGCGGACGACGCCCGGCCGCAGTTTCGATGACTTCAGCAGCAAACGCAGAAGGAATTTGCGATGCGTTCCGGCTTGGCGCTGGTTTCGATCTTCTGATTGAAGTAATGGCCTTCTCCGTCATGGCGCCGTGAATTGGACGCCCTATGTGGCGCTCTTTCCATCCGTCCTCGCCTGGACCATTCGCAATGGCGTGTAGACCAAGATGAGCTCCCCGCGTTGGTTGAAGACGCGGTTGCGGGTGCGCACGAGCCCTCGGTTTGGTCGGCTCTTGGAACGGCGCGACTCGATGACCTCGACCTCGGCGTGGATGGTGTCGCCGGCGACCGTCGGGCCTTTGATCTCGAAATTCATTTCGAGGAACGCGAAGCCGGTATGTTGCATCGTGGCGTGCACCAAGAGGCCTTCGATGAAAGTGAACACTAGCGCCCCCGGGCAGACCCGACCCTTGATGTCGGACTCCTCCTTTTGAAACTCGAAGTTGGTGAACAGCACTTCCGTCATTCCGGTACAGGTGACGAAATTGATTATATCCGTTTCCGTGATGGTGCGGCCGATCGTCTTGAACGATCTCCCGATCGGCAGATCTTCGAAGAAGAGGCCGAGGCCGAGCGTTTCCATATCCAGAGTTTCCTCGTTGCTTCAATCGAGCCCGCGCATGACGAAGCTCAGCCGAATTCGGCGCGTCCGTTGGAAATAGCGACGACATTGCGCTCGAGCGCGGTTGTGCGGAAGCACGCAACGCCGCCGTCGATCCAAATTTCGGTCCGAAATGTTTCGCCGGGATATACGGGCGCGGTGAACCGTCCTGCCAGCGCCTTCAATCTCGTCGGGTCATAGTCGCAGACGGTCTTCAAGATCGCATGCCCCGCCACGCCATACGTCGCCAGCGCGTCGATCCCCGTATCGAGGTCTCTGACCCATAGGCCGGGATGCGCGAGCACGACGGCGAAGGTCGGCAGGACCTTCAGGTTCTTCTCGAAGACGAAGTCGAGCTGGCCGCGATCCATCGGATCCAATCCAAGGCCGACGCCGAGGGCGTAGAGCATCGCATCCTTCGGCGCGTAGGTCTGTTCGATCGTCGGAATTGCGAGGTTGAGCAGTTTTTCGTAGACTATCGCCATCGTGTATCGGGCCCCATGTTCGACTGTTGCCGGCCCTCGCAGCCTGCACAAGCGCGAGCGGCCTCGTTTTCACATATGCGCCGAAGCATCGACAGCGGTAAATTTCTGGATGAAACTCTCCTCTGAAGAAATCGAGCGCTATTCCCGCCAGATCATTCTGCGCGGGGTCGGCGGCCCCGGGCAGAACAAGCTGAAGGCCGCGCGGGTGTTGGCGATCGGCGCGGGCGGGCTCGGCTCGCCCGCGCTGCAATATCTCGCCGGCGCGGGGGTAGGAACGCTCGGAATCGTCGATGACGACCGCGTCGCGCTTTCCAACCTGCACCGACAGTTGCTGCACGCCACCGAGGACGTCGGCCGGCTCAAGGTCGACAGCGCCGCCGAGGCGATAGGGCGGATCAATCCCCGTGTCCTCGTCGAGAAGATCGAGCGCCGCATCGACGGCGCCAATGCGCGCGAAATCGTTGCGGGCTACGATCTCGTGCTCGACGGCTCCGACAATTTCGCCACCCGCTACGCGGTTTCCGACGCCTGCTATCTCGAGAATAGGGCGCTGGTGACCGCCGAGATCGGCGAATTCGACGGCACGCTGACGACGCTGAAGCCCTACGCGGCCGGCGCCGACGGCGCGCCGAACCCGACCTATCGCTGCCTGTTTCCCGAGGCGCCGCCGCCGGGAACCGTTCCGACCTGCGCGGAAGCGGGAGTGCTGGGGGCATTGGCGGGCGTGCTCGGATCGCTGATGGCGCTGGAGGCGATCCGTGAAATCGTCGGCGGCTTCGGCGACGGCGACGAGGGCCTCGTCGGAAGACTGCTGATGATCGATACGCGCGCAATGCGCTTCGAGACGCTGCGCTACGGCTGGGACGAGGAAAACCCGCTCAGCGGACGACGCGTCACGAGGACGTCATCGACCTCTACGGCCGCGTCCTCGTGGGCACGAAGGTCATCGTGATCTAAACTCTCTCGTCGACGGCGAAGCCGCCTCGCGCCGAGCGAGGCGGCTTCTTCGTTTCAGGTATCCCAACTGCCGCTGTCGGACGAGCCGCTGTCATAGCTGTCGTCCTGAGCGTCCTGGGCGTCGTCCTGATCCTGATCCTGGTCCTGCAGCACGTCTTCGGCATGCTGGCCGGCCGCATCGGGTGCGTTCTCGTAGTAGTTGTTGATGGTCTCGCTGCCGCCTTCTCTGCCACCCGCCAATGCGCTGCCGCCGCCGAACAAGCCGCCGCCACGACCGCCGATCATGTTCTCGAGCGCGTTGCCGAGCAC
>JBAQGU010000124.1:0-1535 GCA_049287975.1 Roseiarcus sp. | reverse complement strand
ATCTCGAGGGGCGGACATTGCCTCGTGATCCCAAGATGGCCGCGCGTTGGTTCGAACAGGCCGCGGTACAAGGGTTGCCGATCGCGCAATACCGCCTCGCCGCTCTGTATGAGAAGGGCACAGGCGTGACGCGCGACGTTCCGTTGGCGCGAGTCTGGTACCTGAAGGCGGCGAACGCCGGAAACGCCCGCGCCATGCACAATCTCGCGGTGATGTACGCCGAAGACGGAGGGACCGGCAAACCCGATTATGCCGAGGCCGCCCACTGGTTCCGCCGGGCCGGCGAACTCGGCGTCCGCGACAGCCAGTTCAATCTGGGCGTTCTCTACGGACGCGGTCTCGGCGTTCCCCAGGATCTGGAACAGTCCTGGCTATGGTTCTCCTTGGCTTCGCGGCAAGGCGACGCGGACGCTGCGAAGAAGCGCGACGAAGTCGCGGCCAAATTGGATTCGAAGGGGTTGGCGGCCGCGACCAAGGCGCTGACGGAATTCAAGGAGAAAGCGCCCGAGCCGAGCGCGAACGAAGCGCGCGCTCCCGTCGGCGGATGGGACGCCAGGACGGACGCGCCGCAATCCGGGCGGCAATCGGCGCCGTCCGTCGGCGGGACGGTCTCGTTCGACGCCCGCGGCTGACGCGCGGCGATTCGAAGAGGGAATGGCGCTTGGACTTTCAGACGGAGGAGCCATAAGGAATACGCGAGTGAGGGTTTCATGGCGCCCGGGATTCCGTTGCGATTGATCGGCACCAGCGACCTCCACGCCTACATATACCCTTACGACTATTATCGAGACCGTCCGGATGAGACGGTCGGACTCGTCAAGATCGCCGCGCTGATCTCCGCCGCCAGAGGAGAGGCGACCAATTCGTTGCTGCTCGACAACGGCGATTTCCTCCAGGGCGCCCCGCTCGGCGACTATGCGGCCCAATGGCTGCAAACCAACAAATCCGCGATTCATCCTGTCATCGCGGCGATGAATGAACTCGGCTACGCCGTCGGCACACTCGGCAATCACGAATTCAACTACGGTCTCGATCTGCTCGAGACGGCGCTGCGGGGAGCGGCCTTTCCGATTGTCAGCTGCAATATCTCGCGGCCCGACGGGAGTCTCTACTTCGAGCCCTGGGTTATTCTGGACCGTGCGCTACGCGACGAGGCGGGTGCCTCGCGCCCCTTGCGGTTGGGCGTCATCGGCTTCGTCACGCCTCAGATCGTCCAGTGGGATCAGAGCCATCTCGCGGGCCGCGCGACGACCATCGGGATCGTCGAGGCGGCCCGCATTCACGTGCCCGAGTTGCGCCGCCAGGGCGCCGATATCGTGATAGCGCTCTGCCACTCCGGCATCTCACGGAGAACTCCCTCTCCCGGCGACGAAAATGCCGCCTTGGCTCTTTCGGGGGTCGAAGGCATCGACGCAATTTTGCTGGGACACCAGCACCTGGTGTTGCCGGGATCGGACTTTCGAGGAATCGCGGGCGTTGATACCGATAACGGCGCCTTGCACGGCATCCCCGCCTTCATGCCGGGGTTCTGGGGC
>JBAQGU010000123.1:0-2607 GCA_049287975.1 Roseiarcus sp. | reverse complement strand
CAAAAATTCCGCGCCCACTGACTCAAGTTGCGTATCTTTGCGCGGCATCTGAATTCCCCTGAACAAACACTGAAAATATACGTGCTTTTCGCGGTGAATGGTCGGAAGAAAGTCACGAACTTGTCCTAAGCATCGCGCCGCTCTTCCCCAGTGGAATGTTTCGCCATTCCTGCGCCCCGCGTCACCGATGGAGCAGAAAGCTTTTCGTCAGCCGATAAGCGATCTAATCGGGCCAAAAGTTGGGATCGATCACTTCATCGAACGACCACGCGCAAGGTTCGGGGAAATTCGACTCTGGCTGTTTGGTTTCTTCCGCGGCTTCAAGGACCGCGATGCGATTTGCCCTTGCCATCGCATCGGGAATCTGCGGCTTCAAACTTGGATTGTCCTGTAAGTGATCGAGAATGCCGTTGCGCTGCACCTTGACACTAGTCCGCCAACTCGAACACCGTCCCTTCGGCTGGAACTTCCATTTCAGCAAATGCGTCAACAGCACGGTCAACCGGCTGATGAGCTCGCGCTTCTCCGTCCGGCCCATGCTTTCGATCTCCTCGGCGATGTTGTCGACGTCGGCGGCCGAAAGTTGACCGGCGCGCAATAGGGCCGCTTGTTCGATCGCCCAGCCGTAGAAGTCGGTGTCATAATTGCTGTTACGCATGACGACCTTTCGTTCGTTCGCACTGCCCACGAGTATACGCTTCCCGCGCGGCGGAGCGGAGCCGGCGGATGATGTCGGTTCAAATCCCCGCCAACTGCGCCAGCATCATCACCAGCCCGACGATCGAGATCGCCCAGGCGCCGGTGCGCGCGTATTTGACGCCGCCGAGGTAAAGCGGGATGTAAACAATGCGCGCGAGGATCCAGATTGTCGCGCCCCATCCGCCGGTATGCTGCGTCGCGATCAAGCCTAGATCGGCGGCGGCGAAGGGCGTGAAATTCTCGACGTAATTGCCCAGCGCGCGCGTCGCGCGCCCGTACGAAACGCCCTTGGGCGAGAGCGTCTGGTCGCGCGCGCCGAGCAGATAGTCCGTATTCAGCGCCGAGCCCCCGTATGCGGCTTGCACGAGGACGTGCGCGATCCAGAGCAATATGCTCAATTCCAGACAGACGAGTTCACTCATGGTTCCCCCAAAATCGCCCGCCTTGGGCGGCGGCGCTTCAGAGGTCTAGCACGAGCCGGGCCGGGTCTTCGAGCGCTTCGTTGACGCGAACGAGGGAAAATAGCGCCGGGATCGGCGCCTCCCGGTTCAGGTCCGGCGGCTCGCCGCGCCGTCCGACCGTCCCAAGCCCGCGCGGCTCAACCGACCATCAGCCGATGAATATCCGCCTGGCGCTCGGCATCGCGGTGTATCGAATCCGCGCTCAGATCGATCGTATAGCCCTGGTCGTCCAACCACGACAGGGAATGCCCGAATTCGTCGATTCTGACCGCGGCGAAATGCGGCGGCGCGCTCAACCAGGAAAACACTTTCCCCTTCGCGATCAACGGCCGCAGATCGACGACGCCCTCGTAGCCATCGTCGAAGGCGACCTTCAACACGCCATGGATGACAGGTTGCGCGTCGACGATGCGGGGCAGCTTCTTCATTCGATGGGCTCCACTTTCTCACGTGCGATCGCGGCGGCGAAACGGTGCAGCAGCAATCCTTGGCGGGACGCGGCCCAGGCGAGAACCTTGCCGCGCTTCGCCGCCGGCAACGACCCCGCGGCTATCGTCAGGGCGACAATATCGATCACGGCGCGATGCTCTGCAATCGTCTCATGAAAATGCGCGGGCGGATGTTCGTTCGAGTAGAACGCGATTTTCACTCCGTCCACGATCGCGACGACCGGCATGCAGCCCCCAAAACGGTCATGCGCCATCGCCGGCTCAGAGGTCTAGCACGAGCCGGGCCGGGTCTTCGAGCGCTTCCTTGACCCTGACGAGGAAGGTGACCGCTTCCTTGCCGTCGACGACGCGGTGATCGTAACTCAGCGCCAGATACATCATCGGGCGAATCTCGATCTCGCCCGCGACAGCCATCGGGCGATCCTGGATTTTGTGCATCCCCAAAATGCCGGATTGCGGGGCGTTGAGGATCGGCGTCGACATCAGCGAGCCGTAGATGCCGCCGTTGGTGATGGTGAATGTGCCGCCCTGCATCTCCTCGATCTTCAAACGGCCCTCGCGCGCGCGCCTGCCGTAGTCGGCGATGGTCTTTTCGATCCCGGCGATCGAAAGCCGGTCGGCGTCGCGGACGACGGGCACGACGAGCCCCTTGTCCGTGCCGACCGCGATGCCGAGGTGATAATAGTTCTTGAACACGAGGTCGGCGCCGTCGATCTCGGCGTTCACCGCCGGCACGTCCTTCAGCGCCTGCACGCAGGCCTTGACGAAGAAACCCATGAAGCCGAGCTTGACGCCGTGCTTCTTCTCGAACGGCTCCTTGTAGCGCGCGCGCATCCCCATCACCTCGGACATGTCGACCTCGTTGAAGGTCGTCAGCATCGCGGCGGTGTTCTGCGCGTCCTTGAGCCGACGCGCGATGGTCTGGCGCAACTTGGTCAGACGCACGCGCTCCTCCCGTGAGGCGTCGTCCGGCGCGGAAGGCGCGCGCAAGGCTATCG
>JBAQGU010000122.1:0-5892 GCA_049287975.1 Roseiarcus sp. | reverse complement strand
ATCAAGATCGGCATCGGGCCGGGTTCGATCTGCACCACCCGCATCGTAGCGGGCGTCGACGTGCCGCAGCTGTCCGCCGTGCTCGAGGCGGCCGAGGCGGGACGCAGGGCAGGCATTCCGGTGATCGCCGACGGCGGCATCAAATATTCAGGGGATCTCGCCAAGGCGATCGCGGCAGGCGCGGAATGCGTGATGATAGGTTCGTTGCTCGCTGGCACGGACGAGAGTCCCGGCGAGGTCTTCCTTTACCAGGGCCGCTCCTACAAGAGCTATCGCGGCATGGGCTCGCTCGGGGCGATGGCGCAGGGCTCGGCCGACCGCTATTTCCAGCAGGACGTCCGCGATCAGATGAAACTGGTGCCCGAAGGCGTCGAGGGGCAGGTGCCCTATCGCGGCCCGACAGGCGCGATCCTGCATCAGCTCGCCGGCGGCCTGCGCGCCGCGATGGGCTATGTCGGCGCCGCGACAATCCCCGAATTGCACGCCAAGGCGAAATTCATGCGCATCACCTCGGCCGCGCTGCGCGAGAGCCATGTGCACGACGTGGCTATTACGCGAGAGTCGCCGAACTATCCGTCGGGTCAGTGAGGCGACGTTCACTACATTTGTGCAACGGTTCCCGGCAGTGTAGTTTCTAGCGGCGAGGCGCTCCGGAGGCGAGCAGGTGGGTAACGCTCTGGCGAGAAAATTAGATTCTTTGCGCCTGAGAGGCGCGATGAACGACGCGGAAGTCGCGGACGTGCTCGGGACGCGACCAGAGACCGTTTCCAGCTGGGATGAAGGGCGGGCCTATCCTCGGGCGGAAACGGAAAAGACATTGGTTGAACTCGAATACATCGTTGATTTGCTTGCGGATTTTTATGAACCACGCGAAGCCCGACAATGGATTTTTTCGCCGCAGAAGCTGCTATCCGGCGCCGTGCCTGCGGAACTGATCCGGGAAGGGAGAATTGACGAGGTTCTTCGGCTCGCTGGACAACTGAGAGAATCTGTATTTATATGAATATAACACGTATATTGTGTCTTTTAATAGGTTAACAAATTCTTTCATAAGAGCGGCTCTGTTAGCGGTTCGTTTACCTGCGTGTTTTTTGATGGAGGCAACACGCAATCTTGAGTTGCTCTAATGACCGCAGGCGTTGCCGCTGTTCTCCCTAAGCTCGAGGCGTTCCCTGTCGAGAAGTTCGTGGGCGACGTCTTTCGCGTTACCAGTCTTGGGGCCGACCCACTCGCGCCGTCCGTCAACGGCGGGCGGTGGGCGCCGCCGACCCGAAGCGGTCCGCCCGTACCCGTCCTTTATACAAGCTTCGAACGCGAGGGCGCACTTGCTGAAGTTTGTTCGTACCTGATTCTACTCAACCCGGTCCCGACGGCTCGTCCGCTGAAAGTATCGCGCCTCGGCGTATCGACCGGGCGATCGCTCCGTCTCGCTCGCGCCGATTTGGAAGCGCTCGGCGTCGAGATGAGCCGCTACGGCGAGCGTGATTACGCTCGCACCCAGGAGGTCGGCGCCGCCGCCGCGTCCTTGGGCATCGAAGGCTTGATCGCGCCGTCGGCGCGCTGGCCCTGCGACAATCTGATGATTTTCACGAACAACCAACACGCGGGCGAACGCCTCGAAGTCGTCGGCTCCGAGGAAGTCGAGTGGCGCGCCTGGGCGCGCAGCCACGGCTTCCTCGGCGCCTGAGCGGAATACCCGCCATCCTCAC
This sequence comes from Roseiarcus sp., assembly GCA_049287975.1. GTDB lineage: Bacteria > Pseudomonadota > Alphaproteobacteria > Rhizobiales > Beijerinckiaceae > Roseiarcus. The sequence goes on along the minus strand of JBAQGU010000122.1, from coordinate 4,183 downwards.
GGCTCGATCAGCACGCCAGGGTTCATCATGCCGCGGGGATCGAGCGCGCCCTTCGCCGCGCGCAGCGCCGCGGCGAACAGTTCGGGCCGCTGTCGATCGTACCAGGGGCGATGGTCGCGCCCGACCGCGTGATGGTGCGTGATCGTTCCACCCGCGGCGATCAACGCGTCGCTCGCGGCCTCTTTGATGGCGCGCCATTGCTCGATCAGGACGCCATGACGGCCGAGCGCATGGAACGAGAAGTACGGAGCAGGGCCGTCGGGATAGACATGCGTGAAGCGGCAGGTGACTTCGCCCGGCGATCCGGTCGCTTCGACGATGGCGCGCTCGGTCGCGGCCTTGACCGCGTCGCGGAACGCCTCGAAGCGCTCCCATGTGATCGAAGTCTCGAACGTGTCGTTGATTATCCCCGCCGGCGCGAGAAATTCGCGCGCGTAGGGCATGCGAATGAAGGCGGTTCGCCACAAACCCGCCGCGCCGTCGCGATGCGCATCGGCGCCGCCAGTCTCCGCGACGCCGCCATGATCGGCGCAACATTCGAGCGCGCGTTTCATCCACGCGTCGAGCGGATGGTCACCCGATTCGAAGGCCAGCACCATGATCGCGACGGAGCCGTCGGCCGCGCCCGTATTGTAGGCCTCGCGGGGATCGAGAATGCGACAGTTGGAGGGATAGAGACCCGCCTGCGCGATCGCGCGGACGGCCTCCGCCGCTGCGAAGAATGTCTTGAATTTGACGCTGCCGCCCGCGCGAAACGTCGGCTTCGCCTGCAACCGCATCCAGGCCTGAGAGATCACCCCGAGAATGCCTTCGGAGCCGATGAACATGCGGTCGGGGCTCGGCCCTGCGCCCGATCCGGGCAGGCGTCGCGTCTCGATCACGCCCTTCGGCGTCACGACGCGCAGGCTTTCGACGAGATCGTCGATATGCGTATAAAGGCTCGCGAAATGGCCGCCGGATCGCGTCGCGATCCACCCGCCGAGCGTCGAATATTCAAAACTCTGCGGAAAGTGGCGCAGGGTCAGGCCGTGCGGCTTCAGCTGGGCTTCGAGCGCCGGCCCGAACGCGCCTCCCTCGATCCTCGCCGCGCGCGAGATCGGGTCCACCTCCAACACCGTGCCGAGATTGCGCAGGTCGATAGAGACGGCCGCCTCGTGGCGCCCGTCTCGGCGATGCTCGACGCCGCCGCAGACGCTGGAGCCGCCGCCGAACGGCGCGACGGCGGCGCCGACGCTTCCCGCCCAGTCCATCACGGCCGAAATCTCCGCTTCGTTGCGCGGATAGGCGACGACATCAGGGGCGCAATCATACTGGCCGAGCATCCCGCGGACGTAGTCGAGGTAGGACTTGCCATAGGTATGGGCCGCTCGATCGTAGCGTTCCGTCGTGCAGAAGGCTTCGAGCGACGCCGGCGGCGTCACGCCAGAAGTGGGCAGGGTAAGCTCGTCGAGCGGCGGCACGGCCAAGGTTTCAAACGTGTCGCGCGCGAACTTCTCGTGGTAGCGGCCGAGCACGAACGCCCGCTCCTCCGCGCTCATGCCCTCACCTTCGCGACCCCAGCCGAAATGCTTCATTCTCGCGGCGCTCATGGCTCCTCCCTTTCGCTCCGGTGTGGCGCTCCCCTCCCCATTGCGAGGCGAAGCGAAGTACTCCACGGTTCAGCTGCCGCAGACCATGACATTCGTATGCACCCTCCGCTAGCGCGGCGCGCGCTGGAAACGGTTCCCTACACGAACGTCGTCGTCAACGCGGAGACGGACCGCCTCGTGGAGCGATGGATTTCTTCGCTGCGCTAATGCGCTTGAATGAACTCGAAATCATGCCTATGGAATTTTTAGGCGGGGTTGGGGGGTTGGAGGCGCGGGCGGAGAACAAGTCGGGGCCTCCGGACGGCGGCGTCGTGGCCAGCGCGGTGTTCGAGATGGTGGGCGCGCGGCCGATAGTCTTGGTTTCGCGTCCACGGCCGGGAGAGATTGGCGGCGCCGGGCCAAGTAGGTTCGTGGCATGCCCGACGCATGCGAGGACGACCTGGGAGGCGGCTTGGACCACCAGCCTGCCTTCATCGGCTCTACGACTACGTCCGCGAATATCGCGAGGATGACGCGGTCCCGGGGACCGAGCGCTTCCCCATTCGCAGCCGCGGCGCTCAGCCCCGCCAGCTTTCGATGCGGCACATTTGACTGCGCTCCTCGCGATCCCAAAGCGAGTTCAGCAGCGAGAACTCTGGCCTTGTGCGAGGTCGCGGGGATTCGCATCGCCATTGGCGCTCTGTGAAAGGCGCCAGCGATGCGGAGATTCTCCCACATAACGCCGGAATACTGTCGTGAAATGAGGTTGCGCCTGAAACCCGACGCTGAGCGCGACATCCACAAGGCGCTGCCCGGGGTCCTGGAGAAGCGCCTTCGCCCGGGTTATACGCTGCCTCAACAGGTATTCGTGCGGGCACATTCCGACGCTGGCGCGAAATTGGGCCGCGAAATGCATCCTCGTCAGCCCGGCGGCTTTCGCAAGGTTTGTGAGCCTTATTGGCTCCTCCATATGTGCGTCGATGTACTGGTTCACGCGTGCGAGCCGCCACTTTGGCAGAGGAGCGATGGGTCGACGCTGCCCGCACGTCCGGGCTATCAGTCGACTGCCGCCGATCCTCGCAAGGGCCGCCACGCACAGCGAGTGCGAGTAGACCCGGGCCAGCTCGGCTGGAATTCCACGGGCGCCCGACAGATCTTCCAACAGCCCTTTGACGCGCGGATCTCGTAACAACTTGGGGTCCAGGCATTTCGGCGAATCTGTGAGCGCGGCCTCGGCCGCCGCTGACACGGCTTCGAGGAAGCTTTTCCCGATCGCCGAGTTGGGTTCGGGCGACTGTGGCGAGCGCGGCGCCGCATCGGCCGTCAGCAGCGGGGCGTCGATCCGGCGCCCCGCGTTCGTCTTCGGTCCCACGTATATTGGCTGAGCGGACAGCGCCGAACGCCGGGGCGCCTGATCGAGGCCGTGTCCGGATGAGTCCGACGAGCGATCGAGACGACCTGATCCGGCAAAAAAAGCATGGCCTCGCCGCGGCTCGACACAGTCGACTTCGGGATCGCCTAGGGCGGTTTTCGCGCCGATCCAACACACCGTGCGACCTTCGTCATCCCGAATCGCGACGCCATCCACGAGAAACCGCTCGTATCGGCCGCTGCGCTCCCTCGCTCTGTGGACATCATGAAATGGCCGGCCGGTTCGCAACGCCGACGACCAACTCGCCAAGGTCCGCTGTCGGTCATCGGGGTGTATCGTGTCGAACCACCCGCCTCCGTTCGGATCGTCCTGCACGTCAGCGGTATTGCGCTCGAGATCGTCGACGAAGGCGATTGAACCGTCATGCCTCGCGCTCCAGATCGAGGTCGGAACGACATTGCCGGCTAGTCGAGCGTCGCACTCGGGTCGACCGCCTTCAATCCGTAGCTCCGGGAGATCATAATCGGATACGCGAGACGACCCCAAGCCCGATAGGGCGCCGGCAATCGTGACTGCCGAAGTAGGCTGCTCACCGACGATTTGGCTGAACCGGGTCGATGTTTGATTCCACATGCGATATCCTCCCAAACGGAGCGAGATATGCCGCCATCCACGCTGTCGGCGGGAATGGCTCATCTGATTGTCATCTTGTCAGGTCAGCGAACGAGCGTCTTGTTTGGATGTGTGAGATTGCGTGGAATATCGGCCAGCATTGTTTGTTGTTCTGCAAACTCAGCGCGAATTTGGATCGCGCGATCCCTCCAATTTTGTTGGAGAAACCGGGAGAAATGCGAGAGATGATTGCCCAGGTCAGAATCCACGATCATCCGAGCAGCAAGGATCTGACGAGCCGACGATAGCCAAAATTGCGCGAGACGTAACGCGCAACTTGCCGCGACCTTACATGAAACAGTTGAGTGAAAAACGGTGGTTCAACCAATTTGGACGGGAGTCGAAAAGTGAGGCGCCGATTCATGTAGCGGCGGGTCGGCGCCTCCGAGTTTCCTCGCGTCGCGGGGAGGAAGGGCGATGCGAGGCTTTCGGGGCAGCGCGTCAGCCGCGCTGCAAGGCTCGGAGTCAGGCCGCCGTCCTCCTTCCTCCGAGTTGGTCCCGCTGATCGATTGACAACGCTATCGCCGCTTTCACAGCGTTCAGCAACTCCTCGTGACGCACGGGTTTGGTC
>JBAQGU010000121.1:0-2312 GCA_049287975.1 Roseiarcus sp. | reverse complement strand
CTCTTTTTGGCGCGTACCGGAACGGCTGTTCGACGAACCCGATGAGCTCGTCAGCTGGGCGCGAGCCGCGCTAGCGGCGGCGCGGCGGGTCGCGGCGACGAGAGGACGGACGGCGCCAAATCGAAGGTCAAAGCCTCAACGGACGTGAAGGTGGAGTGCGCGGAATTTTGCGCTACCGATCGGTTGGAAACCACTGGCCGGTTTGTTGGTTGGAGCGGAGTGGGCGCCGCCATAGATAGTCGCACATGCCGCAGGAGGGACCATGACTACGATGACCAGCTTCGCAACCGACGTCCGGCCGCTGTTTACCGAGCGCGACATTCGCGCCATGATCAAGGCGTTCAATCTGGCGAGCTACGACGACGTCAGGACGCATTCGGCTGCGATCTTCGATCGCATTCGCGGGATCGGCGGAGCCGTCATGCCGCCGCCTCCGCCGAGGGGCGAAGGTCCCTGGCCTCAATCCAACATCGACCTGTTCGGCAAGTGGATAGCCGCCGGCTACCCGCCCTGAGCATGCCGCCGGAGCGTAGGTAGACGCTGTCGCCGAACGCGTCGGTTTCGATTGGTTGACACTCGTAAAATGAGGCGCTCTACGACGGCCGCGCTCAGCGAGCGCGGCTACAGCGCCTCAACTCGGCAGGTCGGGAAACGGGGTCGGCGTCATCTGCGTCGCAAGTTCCTTGAATAGTCGGCAGGGCTTGGAGATATGCCGATTGCCGACACGAACGATGGATAGATCGTAGTTGCGGAAACGCCAATCGGGCATCACCTCGACCAATCGGCCTTCTCTGATGAAGCTGGGTTGGACAACCGGCGGAAGGTCGCCGATTCCGCCGCCCGCGGCCAAGGCTGGCGCCAGGCCTGCAAAGTCGTTCATGGAAAGATGGGGCTGAAAAGTCAGAGTTTCTCTATCAATTCCGTTCTTGTGAATGAAAGTCCAGCGATCTTCGGGGCGCCAATACGAAAATGTGAGCAGACGGTGCTCGAGAAGGTCCCGAGGGCGCTCCGGCGCCTTGCGCGTCTCGAGATAGGACGGGCTCGCGACCAGCCGATGCCGGTATGTCAGTATCTTCCGGGCGACGAGCGACGAATCCTTCAGCTCGCCGAGTCGAAATGCCAAGTCGACGCCTTCGGCGATGAGGTCGACCAGGCGTTCGGTGATGAGAACCTGCACGCGTACGTTCGGGTAGGACGCTTGAAAGGCCGTGATGAGCGGCGTCAACAATGTCTCAGAGACGTTGGGCATTGCGGAAAGGCGCAACGTCCCAGTGACATCCGTCAGGCGATTCGAAACGAGGTTCTCGACCGTTTCGCTCAGCTCGGCGCTGCGCATGGCCTGCTCGAGAACCTCCGCTCCCAATTCGGTGACGCGCAGGTTGCGCGTGGAGCGCTCGAGCAAGCGAACGCCGAGTTGGTCCTCCAGTTCGGTTATGCGGCGGCTGACCGTCGAGATGGGCATTTTGAGACGACGCGCCGCCTCGGAGAAACTACCCGCTTTGACAACCTTCGCGAAAACCACCAGCGAGTTCAGGTCCGTCATAGGATCCCCAATTGACAGAACGCCGGGTCGCGCGGGACCCGGTTGAAATTGGGCGCCTCCCCTTCCGATAGCTTCGCAGATCATTCCATTTTCGGAAATGTAATTTCCGTCTTTGCCGCCTAAAATGCAAATCGGCGGGAGCGTAGGCTTGGCTGGTCGAAACTTCAGGAGGTTTCCTATGTCGACAAGTCGCTACTCCAAGCCGGAGACTGCGCCGGCGCAGTCCGAAAGGTCGTTCTCTCAGGCCGAAAGCATTGGCAAAGAGGAAGCCGCGATTCGAGACGTCATGGCGTCCTACAATGATGCGTTGAACGGCGGCTCGACCGACGCGGTGTTGCCTCTCTACACCCACGACGGCATTTTCATGCCTCCGTACAGCCCCTCGGCGGTCGGCAAGGACGCCGTCCGAACAGCCTACGACGCGGTTTTCCGGGAGCTGAAGTTCAACGTGAAGTTCGCCGTCGCCGAACTCGTGGTCATGGCGCCGACCTGGGCTTATGTCCGCACCAATTCCGCCGGGACGACGGGCCATTCGTCGACCGGAAAAACCACGGCCGAAGCCAACCAAGAGCTGTTCATTTTCCGCAAGGACGACGACGGGGCCTGGCGGATCGCACGCTACAGCTTTTCGCCGACGAACCCGCCCGGCGGCTGATGTAGCCGGGCTCGCTGAGCGCGGCCGTCGCAGAGCGACTCATTTTCCGAGCAGCAACCCAGCGGAGCCCACGCGGTCACTGACTGTCACTGACCGCGTCTACAGCAGCGCCCG
>JBAQGU010000120.1:0-5375 GCA_049287975.1 Roseiarcus sp. | reverse complement strand
TATAACCGAAAGCGCCGATCGCCACAAAGAGCGGGATTTGGCGCTCGAGACCCCGCCCCGCGCCGACCGAGGCCGCATTCTCAACGCTCATGATCTCGTCTTGCCCCACGCCTCGTCTCTAACTGCCCCGGCCGAGTTAAGGCTTCCTTTACGTAGCGAGGTCCTGCAGACCGTCATATTCAGTTTGACGCCAATAAGAAAGAGCAGAGCCGGAGCGATCAAATTTACTCGACTGAACGGGCCGAACAAACATGAATAAGACGAATCGTATCCACGGCTAGCCGAACCGCTTCGCCGCGCGAGTTCGGAGAATGAGGCGCTCTGCGAAGGCCGCGCTCAGCGAGCGCGGCTACAATTTCGCAGACGCGCGCCGAATGTGCCCCCACGCGGACCGGCGCTCGATACGCCGGCAGCGCCCTCAGGCGCGGCGACCGCCGCCCTCCATCCAGCGGACCAGCGGCATCAGGGGCAGCACCCAGGCGAGGCCCAGCACGATGTAGAGGAGGGTCTGCACGAACGCCGGCGCTTCGTGCATCGGCCGCGAATCCGCAACCGCCATCGCGACCAGGGCATAGACCAGCACGAAGGCGATCATCACAAAAGCGCCCAGAAGCTTGCGGAAACGCGGGGACATGCGGTCTTACCTGAAAGCGCGAGGCGAATGGTCGTGGGCCGCCCGAGCGAGTATGCCTAGTCTCGCGCCTCGACGAAAGCCAGCGGCCCGAAAATGATTTTGCAAGGAACGACATCTCGAGCCGCGCGCGTCGACGCGCCGGCACGCGGCGTCTCCGGTGTTCGCGTCTGGCTGTTCGCGGTCGCGGCGCTGATCTTCGCCATGGTGCTGGTCGGCGGCGCGACGCGGCTCACCGAATCCGGTCTTTCGATCACGCAATGGAAGCCCGTGACCGGCGTGATTCCACCGCTCTCCGACGCCGACTGGCGCGACGAATTCGCGCGCTACCGACAGATACCGCAATTCGCCGAGCTCAATCCGGACATGACGCTCGACGGCTTCAAGACCATCTTCTGGTGGGAGTGGAGCCATCGCCTGCTGGCGCGGATCATCGGCGCGGCGTTCGTCGCGCCGGCCCTGTGGTTCTGGCTGAGCGGGCGGCTGAAGGGCGCCGTCGGACGTCAGATCGCGATAGCGACCGGCCTGCTCGCGCTCGAGCCGATCGTCGGCTGGTGGATGGTCTCCTCTGGCCTGAGCGAGCGCACGGAGGTCGCGCAGGAGCGGCTCGCGATGCATCTCTTGATCGCGGCCGCGACGTTCGGCGTGCTGATCTACGCAGGCGTCGGCCTCCGGCGGCGTCGGCCGAACGGGGCGTCCGCACGCTCGGGGTTGGCCGCGGCCGGCTTCGCGGCGCTGGTCTTCGTTCAATTGGGACTGGGGGCGCTCGTCGCCGGCCTGCGCGCCGGGCTCGTCTACAATAGCTGGCCGCTGATGGACGGGCGTTGGATTCCCAACGGAGCGTTTGGGCTGTCGCCATGGCCGCGCTCGATCGTCGACGATGTGACGACCGCTCAATTCGATCATCGGATCGTCGCCTATGGCGTCGTAGCCTATGGGCTCGCACTCGCGTATTTCGCGTGGCGCGCCGCGCCGGGAACGGCGCTCGCACGGCGGGCCTCGGCGTTGGCGGGGCTCGCGCTGGCGCAGGCGGCGCTGGGCGTGGTCACGCTGCTGTTGGTCGCGCCGATCGGCTTGGCCCTGGCGCACCAGGCGCTCGCGTTGATCTTGTTCGGGATGGCGATGGCGCATGCGGGCGCGACGAGGGCGGAACGAGGCGCCGGTGCGTCGCTGGTCCCGCTTCCTGTTGGCGCATGAACCGAGGTTGATTATGCTGGCGGTGGCCGAACGGGACGAACCGGGAGGAAACCATGGCGAACGTACGAAACATGGCGGCGGTGGGGCTCATAGTTTCCTTGATTTCCGCGTGGCCGGCGCTCGCTGAGGAATATCCGTTCGACGTCGCAAAGAAATACCCGGCGAGCATGCGTGCCTGGCAGGCCCTCGTTCCATCCGATTTCAGGAAGGAGCCCTGGATTTTTCGGTTGGACGGCACTGCAGGTCCCATGGACACGGTGTCCGTACACGGTCGCGTCTTCTTGTACGGATCGGTTTGCAAGCCGCACGACTGCGCCGGCAATTTCGTCGCGTTTCTCCTCGCGAAAGACGGCGGCGAAGCCTTCGGCGAATTGTCCTCGGCTGCCTTGGGTGCGAAGAATCGCTATTTCGGAACGCCAGACGCCGAGGTGCGGGGATTGCTCGACAAACTGATAAATCAGTAGGCAAATGTAGCCGCGCTCGCTGAGCGCGGCTGTCGAAGAGCGCCTCACTTTTTTTAGTGATCGAGCGGAACCCACGCGGTCGGCGACCGCGTCTACAGCAGCGTCCCGACCTTTGCCCCTCTTGTCAGGCTATGACGCACCTGGACGAAAGCAAGCCGAAAGCGCCGGATGCGGAATACGCAGCCGAAATCGCAACTCGCGTGATCGGGTGTGCTCCCACTTCCGTGCGCCGATTCACGGGGATGGTGCATTATGTGTTCGGTGTGGCGTTCGCAGATCGGCCATCGATCGTAGTGCGCATCGGAGACGCATCGGCTCGGACTCGATTGGCGGGGGCGTTGCGTCTATCTGCGTTTCTTCGACCCCGTGGCGTGCCGCTTCCGGCGATCCTGGCCGACGACATCCAGGCGGAGCTGCCGTGGATGGCGATGGAACGTCTGCCGGGAACAGACCTGGGCGCCGTCATCACTGCACTGTCGAAGCCGCAGCTGGACCAGATAGCAGCTGAGGTTGCGCGCGCCCAGGCGATCACCGCCCGAACCGGCTCGGCCCGACTTTACGGTTACGCCAGTCGGTCGGAACGAGCGCCGCACGCGGCTTGGTCTCACGTACTGGAGGATAGCCTCTCGCGGTCTCGCGCGCGCATCGCGTCGGCCGAATTGTTCGATGTGGGCCTCGTTGAAATCGTTCGAGCCGAGTTCGCCGCGCTTCGCTCGCAGATCGATGAGGTGGCGCCGACGCCGTTCCTTCACGACACCACGACGAAGAACGTCCTCGTTGCGCCGGACGGCAGGTTTTCCGGGATCGTCGACGTGGACGATCTCTGTTTTGGCGATGCGCGTTATCCCGCGGCGCTGACCTTGGCCGTGTTGGAGGCTTATCATGACGGGCCGGTCGAGTATGTTTCCGCTTGGTTGCGCGCCGCTGGCCAGAAGAACGATCGCGTTTTTCAGCTTTATGTGGCTGTTTTCCTGTTGGACCTGATGGGCGAGCACGGACACGCGTTCAATGGCAATGAACGCCCTTCCGAGCCCGCCGAGCGCGCCGCGCTGCTACGGGCGTTTCGCCGTCGGGCGTACACGAAATTGTAGCCGCGCTCGCTGAGCGCGGCTGTCGTAGAGCGCCTCGTCTTCCGGATATCGATCGAGCGGAACCCACACGGCCGGCGACGGCGTCCACAGGCGTGGGGACGCGCCTGTGCTATACTCGGTCCATGGCGACGAAAGTTGATCCCATCATGCGCCGGTTTCGCGCGGCGCTGGACGAGGCTTACGGCGATCGGATCGAGCGCGTGGTGCTGTTCGGCTCCCGCGCCCGCGGCGACGCGCGCCCCGATTCCGATTACGACGTCGCGGTATTTTTGAAGGATATGAAGGAGTTTGGCCGTGAAGTCCGCGTCGTCGCTGCGATCGGCAGCGATATTTTGAGGGATGAGGGGGCCGTGATCAACGCAATGCCGCTGCCGGAGGGCTCCTATCGCGACCGAACGGGTTTCATGGGTGAAATCCGGCGGGACGGACGGGACCTATGAAGCCAGAGACGGCGGACTTTCTCGATAAGGCGCGAGAGGACCTTGCCGACGGCCGAAAAATTGCGGCCATCCCTTTGCCGAAGGTCGCAGCGCGTTGCGCTTATTTTGCGGCTTTTCACGCGGCTGAGGCTCTCATCTATGAGCTCTCCGGCAAGATCGCGAAGACGCATTCCGGTGTGCGATCCGAATTTTCTCGGCTTTACAGGAAGCTACCGGGCACGGAGGACTGGCTGCCCAGGTTTTTAGGGGAGGCCTACGTTTACAAGGAAATCAGCGACTACGGGTCGGGCAAGCGCGCAGCGGCATCGGACGCCGAAGCGAGAGAAGCGGTCGAGACCGCCAAGCGATTTGTCGATCGGATTACCGCCGTGTTGGCGAGTTAGCGGGTCGCTACCCTTCCCAATTCCGCCGCGCTGCCGCAGGGTAGGAGTTCGCCGACGAACGCGTGCTGGGTCCCCGGCCGGCAGCCTTTGTTGTGAGGACCGCAGCGACGAGGGGGCATGACCCTCTGTCGCGACATTTCACCCCAACGCCTGATCCAGATCCCCGATCAAATCCTCGACGTCCTCCAGCCCAATCGACAGCCGCACGACGTCCGGCCCCGCGCCGGCCGCCGTCTTCTGTGCGTCGGTGAGTTGGCGGTGCGTGGTCGACGCCGGGTGGATCACCAGCGACCGGGTGTCGCCGATGTTGGCGACGTGGGAGAACAGTTGCAGCTTCTTCACCAGCGCGATGCCGGCGTCGTAGCCGCCCTTCAGACCGAAGGTGAAGACGCCGCCGGCGCCGCGAGGGCAGTAACGCTTCGCCAGTTCGTGATAGCGATTGCCCTCGAGCCCGGCGTAGGAGACCCAACTCACCTTTTCGTGTCCGCTCAGATGCCGCGCGACCATGAGGGCGTTGTCGCTGTGGCGCTGCATGCGTAGCGAGAGCGTCTCGATCCCGTTCAGGATCAGAAACGAATTGAACGGCGAGATCGCGGGGCCGAGATCGCGCAAGGACAGCACGCGGCAGGCGATCGCGAAGGCGAAATTGCCGAAGGTTTCGGCGAGGATCATGCCGCCGTATTCGGGCCGGGGCGCCGAGAGCATGGGATAGCGCTTGTCGCCCATCCATTCGAACGAGCCGCAGTCGACGATCACGCCGCCCATCGAATTGCCGTGGCCGCACAGATATTTGGTCGCGGAATGGACGATGATGTCGGCGCCGTATTCGGCGGGGCGGGTCAAATAGGGCGTAGCCAGCGTATTGTCGACGATCAGAGGAACCTTCGCGTCTTTGGCGATCTTGGCGATCGCCTCGATGTCGGTGACGACCCCGCCGGGATTGGCGATCGATTCGATGAACACCGCCTTGGTATTGTCGGACAGCGCCGCACGAAACGCGTCCGGATCGTCAGGGTCGGCCCATTTCACCCGCCAGTCGAAGTTCTTGAAGGCGTGGTTGAACTGGTTGATCGAGCCGCCGTAGAGCTTCTTGGAGGCGACGAACTCCTCGCCCGGCTGCATGAGGCAGTGCATCACGATAACCTGGGCGGCGTGGCCGGAGGCAACCG
>JBAQGU010000119.1:0-11510 GCA_049287975.1 Roseiarcus sp. | reverse complement strand
AGCCTGATGCGACGAAGTGCTGACGATCGTTCGCAACTCTGATTTTTCAGGCAGCGACCGAGACCGGAAGGGGAGGTCTTTGGCCGTGACGCCTCGTTCGATCCGCAAAGCGATCCGATTGTCCGCGTTCGGGCTGGGCATCTGCGGCGCGCCCTCGAGCGATACTACGAGGGTCCGGGCCGGACCGATCCGGCGGGCTTGGCGCTCGCGTTGGACGGGGGCTCCAGCGGCCCTGCGCGCCCGCACCCCGAGATGTCGAACGCCATCTCGGCCAGCAACGCTAAGGGAACCGCGCGCCGCAACGCAGAAGGCCTCGAAATCGGGATCAACCTCGAAACTCCAAATCGTCGGCGGCGCTATAGCGAAAAACGTAGGGGATGCGAGCGCCGGCTCGATCGGTCGTCCAATGTCCCGGGCGGCCGGGCGATCCCCCGGGGCCGTTGATTTTGCTGTCCGCGGCCCATGGGCCCATCTCGTGGTTGACGAGCGAGACGCGCGAAAGCGACAACGCCCCCTCAGGCCAATGGACCGTGCAACTGGCATAGCCGTTCCTTCAGAAAATCGAAGTCGACCGGCTTAGTGAGGAATTCGGCGGCGCCATACTCGGCGGCGCGACGGCGCCGCTCGTCATCGCCATAGGCGGTCAACATCATTACGGGGAGGTCCGGCCGTCGTGTCTTGATCTCGCGCAGCAGCGCCAGTCCATCGATCCCCGGCATGTTGATGTCCGACAGAATCACGATCAGCTGCGGCTCGATTCCGCCCGCGAGACGTTCGAGCCCTTCGGAAGCCGAGAGCGCAAAATGTAACGCATAGGCGCCCTGCCGCGCCTCGCGACGAAAATGCTGCCGGAACAGATCGGCAACATCGGGTTCGTCGTCGACAACCAGGATGCTTACGGTCATGAGGCCACATTTGCTCCCGAGGAACTCGCCGCGCTTCTGACGCCAGGGCGACGCGGCAGAGATATGATGAATTCGGTGAACTCGCCGACATCGCTGGCGACCTTGATCGTGCCGCCGTGCCCTTGCGTGACGATTTCGTAGCTGATCGACAACCCGAGTCCGGTGCCTTCGCCGGTCGGCTTTGTCGTAAAGAACGGCTGAAATAGCTTGTCCTTGATCTCGTCGGGAATGCCGACGCCATTGTCGCGCACCCGGACCTCGACCGCCTCGCCGAGCTCGCGCGTGGTCACGCTCAGCACGGGCGTGAATCCCTCGTCGTTCGTTTCGCGCTGGCGTTTGTTCGCAGCATAGAAGCCATTGGCGAACAGGTTGAGGAACACGCGCGTCATGTCTTGCGACGCCAGCTGGACCGGCGCAATGTCCGTGCAGTAGGTCTTCTCCAAGACGATGTTGAAGTTCTGATCCTGGGCGCGGGCGCCGTGATAGGCGAGATTGAGCGTTTCCTCGACAAGGGCATTGAGGTCGACGCTTTGCAGTTCGCCCCCGCCGCCGCGCGAATGCGCGAGCATGCTCTTGACGATGTTGTCGGCGCGCTTGCCGTGTGCGGCGATCCGGTCGAGATTGTTGGTCAGCGTATCGACGATCTCGTCGACTTCGCCGCGTTGTTTTTCGTCCAGGGCCGCAAGCGCCGGCTCGGCCGTCTCTTTCAGCTCATCGAGCAGCCCGATCGAAAGCCCGGCGAAATTATTGACGAAGTTTAGAGGGTTCTTGATCTCGTGGGCGACCCCCGCGGTGAGCTGACCGAGCGAGGCCATCTTTTCGGCATGGATCAGATTGGCCTGCGCCGCCTTCAGTTCGCCTAGCGCCTCCTCGGCGGCGTCGCGCGCGTCGCGAATCTCCGCCTCCGCGCGCTGTCTTTCGCGCTCGAGATGGTTCCGCTCGATCAGGCTGTCACGCAACATGCCGAGAGTCTGCGTCATCGCCGCAATCTCGCGGACCCCGGTCGGGGGCATCGCGACATCGAGTTCGCCTTCGGTAATCGAAGCGATGCTTCGCTCCAGCCGTCCCAAAGGGACGGTGATCGAGCGCACGGTCAGCGCCGTGAAGCCGAACGCGATCGCGAGTGCGATGAGCCCGCCGATGACCGCGAGCCTGACCGCGAGCTCCGCCTGGCGAGTCGATGCATCGCGCCGAGCAAAAGCCCGCTGCTCGACCTGGTCTACGATCTTGTCGATTCCGTCATCGATTGTTGCAACGTGGCTCTTGGCCTGCGCCAATAAGGCGTCGCCGGCCGCGCTGTCGTCGGAGGAGTACGCGACGCCGGCCCTGCGCCCCAAATCGGTCATTGTATCGGCTTCGAGTCCGATGGCGGCTACGAACGCCGGGTCGACCACCGAGACCGCCTTCAGATCGGAATCGAGCCCCGCCTTTGCGGCCGCGGCCTTCACTTTCGAGTCGGCGAGCTGCGTAACCGCCGCGTCGATCACCCAATACTTCAAATCGCCGAAGTGCTTGCTGGCCGAATTGGCCTTCTTCACAGCCGAAACAAGCGTAGCTTCCTCGGCGAGGGATCGCGAGTCGCGCGCCAATTCACGAATCAGAAGCGCGGAAGATATAGCGAGGATGGCAAGCAGCAAGGCTGAAAGCAGGATCAGCCGCGCGCGGATAGACAAATTCGGCATAAGCCTGGGTTCACCTGTCTCGTTCCCGTTTTGACTTCACGAGGGCTGCCGCGCGGCGCCCGAAGACGCCCGGGAAGCGGCCTCGAATCGCGGGCGCCTTTTATTTCGGCCCGGCTAGCATCATCACAAACTCGGCCCGCGGGCAAAAGGCGCGCCTTCCGGGGCAATTTATGCAATAGTCGCGTCGTTCAGCTTACAATGGCTCGAGCGATCTGACGTGACCGCGCTCAAAGGAGGAAAAGATGTTTACAGCTATGAATCGGCGGGCGGCCCTCATTGCTTTTTCGACCCTGCTGGTTTCCGCGGGTACAAGGGCCGCCTGGGCGGCCTCCACCTCATTCAAGGTTCCGCTGACCGGCGCGGAATCCGTGCCGGTGGTAGACACCAGCGGCTCGGGAACGGCGGACATCACATACGACCCGGCGACCCGGGTCGTGACCTGGAACATCTCCTATAGCGGGCTGTCGAGCCCGACCACGATGGCTCATTTCCACGGTCCGGCCAAGGCGGGTAAGAACGCGCCGCCCGTGATCTGGCTCAGCACGCAGGGCAGCACGCCCGCAAACCCGATAACGGGGACCGCCACGCTCACTCCGGATCAGGCCCAGCAGTTCCTGGCTGGCGAATGGTATGTCAACGTGCACACCCAATCCCATCCCGCAGGGGAGATCCGCGGTCAGGTGCTCCCTCCCAAGAGCTGACGGCGCTCACAGGAGGTTGACAAGGGCGGTCGCGGCCGCGGCGCAGCCGGCGAGCAGCAGGACCGCCCACCCCGGATTCGCTATCCGCGGCGGCGCGAGGCTTGGAGGCAGAAGCTTCGTACCGGTGATCATTGGGCCTAGCAGGTTTTGTCCCTTTATCGCCGCATACCCGGCGATCGCCAGCACATGGAGCACGATCGCCGCCAGCAGGACGTCCCAGAGGATCGCGTGCGCCGCCTCGATCGCGTTCGCCGCCGGCGCCGGGACAAACTCGGTCAACGGTCCAACGTCGGCGATATCGTTGGCGACGTAAAGTCCAGTGAGGGTTTCGGCAAGAAGCAGCAATAGCAACAGAAGCACCATCCAGCCGCCGGCCGGGTTATGGCCGATCTGGCGGTCGGGCTCACGCACGAGCGCATATCTCAAATGTTGCGCGGCCGTCCGGGGTGAAGTGAGAAAGCGGGAAAATCGCGCTGTCTCGCTGCCAAAGAAGCCCCACAACAGCCGGAATAGCAACAAGGCGAGCAACACGTCGCCGATTCTTCCGTGCCAGACCATCCAGTTTAACCGCCACGTCACATAGGCTGCCGCGACCAGCACCGCGGCGAGCCAGTGGAACAGGCGCACGGGGGCGTCCCATACCCGAACGACACGCGGCGCATTACTCATGCGCTCTGCCGCAGGCTCGGCAGCCCGCCCTCGGATATTGTTCTAAAGTCGCGCTGTGCAGTTCATGTTTGCAGCGGCGTGAACCGTCGCCGGAAGCTTGCTCGGTGAAAGGGCCCTTTTCCATCGACTCATCTCGTCACAAGAACCAAAGTGGCAGGACCCCATATTCTACTGGGCGCTTCTCCCGACTGTAAACTTCGCTCAAATGCATACCTGCTCGACCTCTCGAGGTTCACTCATCGGCTAGTCGCGTGAGTCGTTCAAAATGGGGGGGATGACTCAGAAACGTCAGTGTCATGCCCGCGAAAGCGGGCATCCAGAATTGGCCGCGCGTGCCGTGGCTCTGGATTCCCGCTTTCGCGGGAATGACACAACGTTGAAGAACCTCATTTTGAACGACGCGCACGGCTAGGTCGTGGCGGCTGGCGGGGCCAACCGCCGGCAATAGACCGAAAAGCTGGTGACAAAAGCCTCCGTCGTGAGAGGCAGCGTAACATTGGTTCCTAAACGAATGACCGCTCAGGGTCGTGACCTGCCGGTCGCGACAACCCTATCCAATCGGCCGCCGCCATTGTCGCAGGGAGCATTGAGGCTTCCGGATACGCGCTGCCCGGGGGTCCGCGGGTACGCTGGGTTCGGGCAAATCGAGCGTCACCATGCGGCCGTTGCCCTCCAGGACAGCCGAACGCGCGTCGATCGAGCGCAGCGTCCAGCCGGAGTCGACGTCGCCCAGGCGAATCCTCGTCGTGATTTTCGAAGTTTCGTTAAAGAAAATCCGATCCGATTGTCCTCGCCGATGATCGTGCCCACCAGCGTGAACGGTGGCGCCGCCGGAGCGACAGGTTCGGCCGTCGGTGAGGATAGCCAACGAGATCAGCACCGGCATCACCAGCGCGAAGATCGCGGTGTCCATCGAATCGAGCACGAGTCCGCCCAAGGCGGCGAAGAACGTTCGCCGCTCGCGCGCGTCGAGTTCGGAAAACCAACCGAGTTTCATTGCAGTCCGCCGGCCCCGTCGAGGAGCTTCGCGGCCCTTTCATTTCACCATGAGACGCAGGCGCCGTCATTTTTGACCATGCTCAGTGGCTTACCGCGATCGGATCGAGGCCGGCCTTCTTCAGCACCGGCGCCGCGGCAGCTGAAGCGAGAAAGGCGATGAACGCCTTGGCGGCGTCGGGCGATTGCGAATTCGTCGCCACCGCCGCGGAGAACACAGTGATTTTCTGCACCTCGGCCGGGATCGGGCCGACGAGGTCGGCGCCGGCGACCGGCAGCAGCTCGGAGACCTGCTGGAAGCCGAGATCCGCCTCGCCGCGGGCGACCACTGCCGCGACCGGCTCGGCGGGGATCATGCGCGCCTTGCCCTTCATCTCGTTTTCGATGCCGAGACGCACGAAGAGCTGGCCCTGGACATAGACCCCGCTCGCGCTGTCGGAATAGGCGATGGACTTGGCCTTCAGCAGCACCGCGCGCAACTTGTCGGGGGTGCCGATGTCGGGCTTTGGCGCCCCGGCCCGCACGCACAAGCCGATTGGCGAGCGCACGAGGTCGACGCGCGTCGATGCGACCGCCTTGCCCTGATCGATCAGCTTGCCTAGCGCGTCGCCAACCATGATCAGCACGTCGGCGGGTTCTCCGCGCGCCAGGCGCTGAGGACTCGCATTCTCGGTCGTTCCCATCG
The DNA here is from genome assembly GCA_049287975.1 of Roseiarcus sp. Taxonomy (GTDB): domain Bacteria; phylum Pseudomonadota; class Alphaproteobacteria; order Rhizobiales; family Beijerinckiaceae; genus Roseiarcus. The sequence goes on along the minus strand of JBAQGU010000119.1, from coordinate 5,872 downwards.
ACGGCCCATAGGCGGCGGTCAGATGATGGCCGGTCGCGCGTTCGAACTCGGGCGCGAGCTCCTTGAACGCCGCTGTCAAGCCGCCGGAGATCAACACTCTCAGTTCTGCGGCCGGAGCGGGCGCGACGGAAAACGCCACCGCGACCAGGGTCATGACGGCGAGCGCGATGGATTTGAACATTCTCATAGGTTACTGTGACCTCGACCGCCCAGCGCTCGCCCAATCCCCCGCGACTTTTTCGGCGCCGCCTACAGTATGTACAGTACGCCGCCTGCGGTGGGTATAGTACCGGGAACCTGTCACGCATCGCCGGACTGGCGCTAATTCCAATCGGAGGGCGGAGATGTCTCACAGGAACCGAGGCAGACGCGCGTCGGCAGCTGTCCTGGCTGGACTTATCGCGTCAACCTCTATCGCCGCTCGCGCGCAGACCGCTCCATCGCCGACCAAGGCGATCTCCCCTGCGGCGCAAATATCGATAGGCGCAGCCGACATTGGCGGCGTCGTCGCCAGCGCGCACGGGCCGGAGGCCGGCGTTTGGGTCACGCAGAGACCCCCGATTTGCCGACCAAATTCGCCAAGATCGTCGTCACCGACGATGCCGGGCGCTACCTCCGTCGCCGCTTGCATAATGGGACCATAGGAAAGCTGGCGAGTTCCAGCCAGGCAAGCCGGCCCGGGAACTGTTGTAATAGAGAGGCCGATAGCGAGTGTTGCGTAGCCGTCGGCGACGGGCTGACCGATCCGCCCGCCGCCGCGTCCGCGACTAGGGGGTTATATCGGTGGAAATGCAATGCGGCTGAGCGAACTGGCTTGGATCGACGGTTGAGCCCCGCGGGTAGTAATTGATATTGTCGGTGCCGTTAGGGCCGACGCCGCCGGGAGGAGTCCCGTCCAGTCCGGCGAGGTGGCGCATGCGATAGGCGATCGCGTGATCCGCGCACGATGTGTCGCCCGAGACGCCCAGGCCGCCGATCACCTTGCCATTTTGGTAGAGCGCGACGCCGCCGCCGAACGTGATGATGCCGCCGGGCACGAACCCGATCCCGGTGTTCTGAGGATTGAACCATGGGTTGAACGGATTGGAGTTGTTCAGGCCGTACAGCGAACCGCCGGGTTGCGTCGGCCCATACAGGTTGGCGGTGGACAGCGCCAATGCTGAGTTGCTGAAGCCGTTGGCGGTCGTCGCCTTCGCGATTGCGATGTCGCGACTGCCTGGCCAGGGGTCGTTGTTGCTGTTGATGACCGAGCACAGCACGCCCTGACGGTCGACGATCGCCGACCACATCCTATTCGGAGCGAAGAGGCCGCCATTGTGGTCAGACATATTGATAACGGTCGCCAATTTGCTCTGCACGGAATTGATAACCCCCTGAGGGAGCGCGCATTGACTTTGCCCGCCCCAATTTTGGGCTAGTGCTTCACCCGCGCCCGTGAACGCGATCGCGGCGGCAATGCAGAAAGCTTTCATGTTCCCTACCCCATAAGTTTGATGGATACGCCTTAACCAGGTAGTTCTACCATATCGATCGGCGCCGAACGAGGCCTGCGCACGCTCTGTGACAAATTTCATTTTCACTTGCCATAATTCTGATATTTATGACGAAAACGCTTGAACTGGCCGTAGCGAAAGCAGCCGGGCTGCCTGAGGCGGTGCAGGAGCGGATCGCCTTGGATGAATGGGTCGGGACCTGCCGGCCGCTGAAGACCTGCCGTCGCTGTGCCCTGAACGTCTTTTCAGGGGGGATCGCGGTCGTTCGATTGTGCGCATGCCGGGCTTGCGTTCGCCGACTAGACGGATAGTCCGCTACGTCGAAAACGAGGATCGTCATCATCTCGCAGGTGCGGTAACGCACTCACTCCTCCGGCAACCCCGCCTGGCGCAGACCGTCGAAGCGCCGCTCGTTGTAAGCGACCCACGTCGGATTGTTGGCCAACGCCAACTGCTGCGCTCTGAGTTGGGCAATACTCTTGGTGGCGACGCCGGGGAGAGCCAGATAGCGTTGCAATGCTTCATGGGCTTCGGCCTAGGCTGAGGCGAGCAACAATTCTGTGAATATCGAGCCGGAGCCTACCCGCCGAAGCCATTCGATCGCTTGATCATACGACTGCTTGATGAAGAGGACCCACGACTTGAGTCTTGCCGACTTCCTTCGCAAAGGTGTCGCGCAATCCTGTGGTTCGGTTCAACACCAGGCGCTCCGGCGTCGAATCTTTGTCGCGGACGAAATAGCCCTGCCGCTCGAACTGCATGGCCTCGCTCGAATTGGCCTCGGCAATCGCTACCTCGACCCGGGCGTCTTTCAGAATCTCCAGCGACTGCGGATTGAGGTCGGCGGCGAAATTGGCGGCATCTGGGCTCGGCTTGGCAAAGAGCTGGTCGTAGATGCGGATTTCGGCCGGCCGGGACTGTGCCGCCGGCAGCCAGTGCATGGTCGCCTTGACCTTGCGCCCGTCGGGCGCGTTGCCGCCCTTCGTTGCGGGATCATAGGTGCAGCGTAGCTCCGTGACCTCGCCGGCCGCGTTCTTCACGACGCCCGTACACTTGATGAAATAGGCGTAGCGCAGCCGCACTTCGTTGCCGGGAGAGAGCCGGAAGAATTTCTTCGGCGGATTCTCCATGAAGTCGTCCTGCTCGATATAGATCTCGCGGCCGAAGGCAATCTTGCGCGTGCCGGCATCCAGGTTATCGGGATGATTGATCGCTTCGATCTCCTCGACTTGCCCTTCTGGATAGTTCTCGATCACGACCTTGACGGGCCTCAGCACCGCCATGCGGCGTAGCGCAGTGCGGTTCAACTCCTCGCGGATGCAGAACTCGAGCATGCCGCAATCGACCACGCTATTGGCTTTCGCCACACCAATTCGCTTGACGAACTCCCGGATCGCCGCCGGCGGCACGCCGCGGCGCTTCAGACCGGCAATAGTCGGCATCCGCGGATCGTCCCAACTCGCGACATGGCCGTCGCGGACGAGCTGGGTCAAGACGCGCTTAGAGAGCACCGTGTAAGTGAGATTGAGGCGCGCGAATTCGTACTGACGCGGTTTTGACGGCACTGGCAGCTTTTCGATGAACCAGTCGTACAGCGGCCGGTGGTCCTCGAATTCCAGCGTACAGATCGAATGCGTCACGCCTTCAATGGCGTCCGATTGGCCGTGCGCATAATCGTAGCTCGGATAAATCGACCATTTGGTCCCAGTGCGCGGATGATGCGCATGCAGGATCCGGTACAGTACGGGGTCGCGCAAATTGATGTTGCCGGCGGCCATGTCGATCTTGGCGCGCAACACGCGCGCGCCGTTCGGAAACTCGCCGGCCTTCATGCGGCGGAGTAGGTCGAGATTCTCCGCGGCTGAGCGGTCGCGGAACGGCGAGTTCTTGCCGGGCTCGGTCAGAGTGCCCCGGTTGGCGCGGATATCGTGCTGCGACTGGTCGTCGACATAGGCGAGGCCGCGCTGGATCAGTTCCTCCGCCCATTCATAGAGCCGATCGAAATAATCCGAGGCGAAGAACGGCTCAGCGGCCCATTTGTAGCCGAGCCAGTTCACATCCGCCTGGATCGAGTCGATGTATTCCTGCTCTTCCTTGGCCGGATTGGTGTCGTCAAAGCGCAAGTTGCAGTGGCCAGGAAATTCCTGCGCAATGCCGAAATTGAGCGCGATCGACTTGGCGTGGCCGATATGCAGGTAGCCGTTCGGCTCCGGCGGGAACCGGGTGACGATCTCCTTATATTTGCCGGAAGCGAGATCAGCGGCAATGATGTCGCGAATGAAGTCGCGCCTTTCCTCTGCTGTCGCCGATTCTGTTGTCGTCATCTCAATGTCCCCGCCGAACCAAGCGGCCCTTCTGCCAATTTCGCGTTCCTGGTCCAAGCCCCGCCCCCAACTCTAGTCAAAGCTGCGAAAGTCTGGCGCGGACCCGTTCTCGGAACGCCTTCCGAGAGGCCGCTATCGATCGATCCATATCATAATACGCCAGGTAAAAGGATTGGACCCTCGCCCGCACGTCGGATTCTTCGCAATCCGCTGCTGCAGCCCTGGGTCGGGCAGTTCGATCGTGGCGTCGTCGTTCGTGTATTTGACATGGCGTTCTGGCGGAACGCCCGCGTTGCGCTGAACCATCGCGTTCTGAACTTCGATCGCACAGCGCAAGGCGTCGACGACGCCGCGGAATTCGACGATCGAGCCGTCGCCGGTGCGCTTGACGACGCGTCCCTTGTGAACTGTGATGGTCGGATCGATCAGATCGCTGCGCAGCGCCCGCAGCCGCGCCAGGATGGGCTCTTCGTCTGCACCGGCAAGACGGCTATAGCCGACCACATCCGAGCATAGGATCGCTACAAGTTTCCGGGTCGCGGTCATATTGCCCCTTCAGGCAAAACTGACCCCCCCGTCTGGCTTGCACGACGGGTAGCGCTCGCCCCGGCGGAACTGGTCGGGGTTGTGGAGCCGGGGCGAGCGCGGTGGCTTGAAGGTCAGGCGCGGGTTTTGAAGCGCCAGCTTTCGTTGCCGGTCTCGACGATGTCGCAATGGTGCGTGAGGCGATCGAACAACGCAGTGGTCATCTTGGGATCACCGAAAACGGTCGGCCATTCACCGAAGGCGAGATTGGTCGTGACGATGATCGAGGTACGCTCGTAGAGGCGGCTGATCAGGGGGAACAACAACTGGCCGCCCGATTGCGCTAACCCAGTTCGTCGAGGATGATGAAGTCGAGGCGGGTGAGATAGTCGGCAAGCCGACCCTGTCGGCCGGATCGACCCTCGGCTTCGAGGCGATTGACGAGATCGACGGTGTTGAAGAAACGGCCGCGTGACCCGGCGCGGATACAGCTTTGCGTGATCGCGATCGCCAGATGCGTCTTGCCCGTGCCGGTTCCGCGACCAGGAACCGTATTCCGCGAGATCTTCAGATCGCGGGCAATCTGCCTGATCGATTTTCCCGCTCCATAAATGCGCGCGCCGTATCCGGCCAATCGTCTCCACAATCAGCATCCCCCACCACCCGCGTCAGAATCACGCGAGCAGCCGAACAGAGCAGCAACAGGGGGGTCAATTTTGGACGCCGATTCCCCCGCTCAGGGGGGCAAATTTGCACGCCGAAACACAACTCTTAAAATTGTTTAGCGGTCAGGCTGGCCTCGTGCCCATCCTTCTCGCGCGACGCCATGACCAGCGCGCGATTGATCGTCTTTCTGGACCGTCGAAATCGTCAAATCGCCCCAACGCAGCCAACGCCTTCGTGCTCACCGCGCGCGGTTGTCTGGCGCGAACGCGCGGCGGTGGAGACCTGTGGGCATGTGGACAAGCTGACCACGCGCCCGCAGGACGGACAGAAAGAGAAGCAGTCAAAACCCTTGGCGGCTTGACAAAGACAAACAACTCAGCTGCCGCCAACGGCGGTCCCGCTTCGCGAGGCCACTTCCCTTCGAAGTGCAGCGGGGCCCTGAGCCGGGCCTGATTTGGATAGCGAAAATGGACTTTTGGCGCGCTTTTGCCTCCAGTAACCGAGTTGTATAGCCAAGCCGGCCACCAATCCTATATCCATCGCAAATGGGTATTGAAGGGGGTCGGTAACAAATACCCATTCAACAAGGTTATGTAGGTACTCAACTAGCAGCGCCGCTCCGAGCCCTATAAGGAGGTCACCTCTTACGTCTTTTGGATTGCGCAAACCGCACCAAATAGCTGCGATCATGGGATTGAGAAGGAACATCGCAAAGACTATCAAGCCGAAATATCCAGTTTCAGCTGCTACCAGCCGATAGACATTATGGACAATAGCGCCGTAGCTATACCACCCAACTCCCGCTCTTTGATAATATCCTTGCGTATTTGCCGCGATAACGAAGTTGTTGGCTCCGACGCCCAA
>JBAQGU010000118.1:0-2829 GCA_049287975.1 Roseiarcus sp. | reverse complement strand
CGGGCGGATCGTTCTGATTCCCCATGCGAAGAAGCGTTCGGCTCAACGTTCCATCAACCGACGGCAGGTCGAACGGTGTTGCCAGAAGGGCACGATCACAGAAGGACCGTTTCTGAACGCGAAGGGGCAATGGCAGGCGACGCTGTACCGGCACGCCGCCGGAGAAGAAGTGACATGCGTAGTCGCAATCGAATGGGCAATCCGCTTGATTGTGATCACGGTATTCTAGAGGATGATCATGGCCCACCATTACAAGGAGAGCGGACTCGACAACGTCTATTTGGAGAATGGATATAAGGCGATCGAAACCCCTTATGGAACCGGCATGGCCGTTCAAAATGCCGACGGTCTTCATAAGGCGATCGGGCTTTGGCTCGTCGCTCAGCCAATACCTCTAAACGGCGCGGAGTTACGCTTCCTCCGAATAGAGATGGAATTGACTCAGCGCGACCTCGCGGGGATTCTCGGCGCGAAAGAACAGACGCTGCGTATTTGGGAAAGAGGCCGCGGGAAGCCAATCCCAGGTCCCGCCGATCGACTGCTTCGGGCCATTTATTCGGAGTTCGTCACGGGCGACGGTTCCGTCAGGCGCTTGGTCGATCGGTTGGCGCATCTCGACCAGAGGGCCCGCTCCAGCGCGCGGCTGCGAGAAACGCCGAACGGCTGGCAAGTGGAAGCGCCCACGTCGGGCCACCGCGCGCCGTAATGGCATGCCCAACGCCACGGCGTTATCTTCCCGATCGCCGCGCTACGCCAGCGCGATGACGACGGAATCCAGCTAGGGCGCCGCGTATCAGGGCTGGAACAGGGAATGGCTCAAAATCGATCCGCGCGTTCCGACGTAGCGGCGGAAATGCGCCGCCCCCGGCGCTCGCGCACGCCGGCTATTGCGGCGGCAGTCGCTCGAATGTCGGTAGGCCCTCGGGGATATGATGAAATGGTTGCTTGTCGATCGTGTAGATCGCCATCCTCGGGCCGCCAAAAGCGCAGGGATCGTCGAGCGTGCCGACTTTCAAGATCACCGCGGCCAAGCCGGGTCGCCGCGTGGTCAGATGCGTGCCGCATTCGGCGCAGAATTCTCCGGTCACGGCCTGCTCGATATCGTTGCGCGCGAACGATTTGGGAGCGCCCTCCGTATAGCGAAAGTCATCCGGCGGCTTGAGCAGAAACAGGTTCGGAGCGCCGCGGGAGATATACTGACATTCACGGCAATGGCACTGCGCTTTCAGCATCGGCTTGCCTTCAGCGACGTAGCGCACCTTACCGCAATAGCAACCGCCTTCGAGTTTCATGGCGCTCCCCGATGCTGCCAGCTGTACGCAGGCGCGCGTTCTCTCGAAGCCTTTCGATTTTGGAGGAAAAAGTCACCGGACGCAATTCTCGCGGACCGCACGACCGCGGCTCCCCTACTGCCCCCGCTTCGCGCTCGTAGCGAACCGCACCGCTTCCTCCGCCGCCCGGAACAGCGCCTGCGCCTTGTTGACGCATTCGCGGTGCTCGTAGGTCGGATCGGAATCGTAGACGATTCCAGCGCCGGCCTGGACATGCATCAGGCCGTCCTTCACCACCGACGCGCGCAGCACGATGCAGGTGTCCATTTCGCCGCCCGCGCCGAAATAGCCGATGCAGCCGGCGTAGATGCCGCGCTCGTCCTTCTCCAGTTCGTCGATGATCTCCATCGCGCGCACTTTTGGCGCGCCCGAAACGGTCCCCGCGGGAAAGCCGGCCGACAGGGCGGCGACGACATCGAGGTCGGGCCGCAGCTCGCCTTCGACATTGGAGACGATGTGCATGACATGGCTGTAGCGCTCGATGAAGAAGCTGTCGGTCACCTTCACCGTGCCGATCTTGGCGACGCGGCCGACGTCGTTGCGGCCGAGATCGAGAAGCATCAGATGCTCCGCGCGCTCCTTCGGGTCGGCGAGCAACTCGGCTCCGAGCGCGGCGTCCTCTTCGGGCGTCTGGCCGCGCCAGCGCGTGCCGGCGATCGGACGGATCACCACCTTGCCCTCGCGCACGCGCACCAGGATTTCCGGGCTGGAGACGACGATCTGGAAGCCGCCGAAATCGAGGAAGCAGAGATAAGGCGAGGGATTTACGCGCCGGAGCGCGCGATAGAGCGAAAACGCCGGCAGATCGAAGCGGCTGGTGAAGCGCTGCGACAGCACGATCTGGAAGGCATCGCCCGCGACGATGTAGTTCTTCGCGCGGGCGACCATCGCGAGGAAGTCGGCCTCGCTCGTGTTCGAGACTGCCCTGTCCGCGAGCAAGGTCGGGTCGACAGCGGGCGCGACATGATCGAGCGGGCCCTCCAGCGCCGCCACCACGGCGTCGAGCCGCGCCTGCGCGGCTTCCCGCGCGGCGCGGGCGGAGATGCCCTGAGCGGGGCGGATCGGCGTCACCACGACCATTTCGTCGCGCACGCTGTCGAACACGACCATCACGGTCGGGCGGATCAGGATCGCCTCCGGCACGCCGATCGGGTCGGGCTTCGCCGGCGGCAGCCGCTCCATCTGGCGCACCATGTCGTAACCGAGATAGCCGAACACGCCCGCCGACATCGGGGGCAGGCCGGCGGGCAGCTCGATGCGCGATTCCGCGAGCAGCGCTCGCAGGGCGTCCAGCGGCTTGCCGGGGCAGTGGACAAAGGCCTCGGCGTCGACGGCCGCGCGCCGGTTGATTTCGGCCCCGGCCCCGTTGGAGCGCCAGATCAGATCGGGATCGAGCCCGATCATCGAGTAGCGCCCGCGCTGCGCGCCGCCCTCGACGGATTCCAGCAGGAACATGTTGCCCGAGCGACCGGCGGCGAGCTTGAGATAGGCCGAAACC
>JBAQGU010000117.1:0-3823 GCA_049287975.1 Roseiarcus sp. | reverse complement strand
CCGCAGCGCGCAGCGAGCGGCGGCGCCTTGGAGCCGTCGCTCCCGCGCGTCATGATCAGCGGCTCGCTGGAATCGATCTCACTCGACATCGCGCGGCTGGTCGATACGGAAGCGGCGAGCGAAATGTGGGAGCGCTGGCGCGCCGGCGACACGACGGCCGTCTCCCGCCGCCTCTACACGGCGGCGGGTCAGCAGACCTTCGACGATCTGCGTCGACGCTACCGCAGCGAAACGGCTTTCCGCGACTCGGTAGATCGCTATGTCAAGGAGTTCGAGCGATTGCTCGCCAAGATCGGCCAGAGCGATCGCGATGGATCGCAATCGCGCGTCGCGATGCTGTCGGATTCGGGCAAGGTCTACGTCATGCTCGCGCATGCGTCGGGACGGCTCGGCTGACGCCGGCGCCGCTGTAGAGGCGGTCGCTATACAAAAGCGGAACTGCGGACGCCGCTGTCACGATGAGCGAAAATTGGGTACACCCGGCACTTCCGGACGCCCATCGATAGCATGTGACGAGCGTGTGACGGCGACCGAATTGCCAGGAACTCCCAATCGTCGTAAAATTGAGCTAAATTGGAGGCCATCGGGGCGGGTATCGGGTTATGCACAGGCGGGACTTTCTGAAGGTCGTAGCTGGCGCTTCGTTTATTTCCGCCTCCATAGAAGCTGTGGCCGCCGCGACTCCTGCGGAGCCGGCGGCGGCGGCGAGGTTTACGCGCGTGCGCCCCGGCGATGCAGGGTGGCCTTCCGAGGAGGCTTGGCACAGCTTAGGCAATGCGGTGGGCAACCGCCTCGTCAAGCTCGATGATCCACTCGCGGCTTGTCGAGAGAACACGAACAGCCCGGCCTGTCAGGCGCTTTTCAAGGAAATCCGCAACCCCTATTTTATCAGCGAGGACCCGGCCCTTACGGAAACCTCTGGTTGGCTGGATGCTTGGACTTCGCGCCCGAGCACCTATGCGGTCAAGGTGCGCACGACCGACGACGTCGTCGCCGCCGTGAACTTCGCTAGGGAGAACAATCTGCGACTCGTCGTGAAGGGCGGTGGTCACAGCTATCAGGGCGCCTCCGATTCCGCCGACTCGCTGATGATCTGGACGCGCGAGATGAACGCCATAACGATGCACGATGCCTTCGTGCCCCGGGCCTGCGACGCGACGCATGCGCCTCAACCGGCGGTAACCGTGGAAGCCGGCGCGCGCTGGTATCCGATCTATGAGGAAGTGACGACGCGCGGCGGACGGTATGTGCAAGGTGGAGGCTGCGCGACGGTCGGGGTCGCCGGATTCATCCATGGCGGCGGATTCGGAAGCTTCTCCAAGAAGTTTGGACAGGGCGCGGCGGCTCTCCTGCAGGCGGAGATCGTGACGGCGGACGGCGGGGTGCTACTGGTGAACGCCTGCAATCATCCCGAACTGTTTTGGGCCGTGAAGGGCGGCGGCGGCGGAAGTTTCGGCGTCCTCACCAGGCTGACATTGCGTACGCGCGAGCTTCCGACAACGTTTGGCGGCGTCTACGTCCGCATCAAGGCGACGTCCGACGCCGCGTTTCGGGACCTCCTGTCGAGGGTGATGCACCTCTATTCCGAAAGCCTGTTCAACCCAACATGGGGCGAAGAACTCGCCTTCGGCGCCGACAATACGATCGCCGTTTCCATGAGGTTTCAGGGCCTCGAACGGTTCGAGGCCGAGGCGATCTGGCATCTCTTCATGGCCGCTCTGGCGGATGCGCCGAAAGACTTCATTGTTGAAGCTCCCCTCGAAGTGACTGTCATGCCGGCGAGACACTACTGGGACGCGGAATATTTCCTGAAACATTTTCCCACCCACGTGGTCCGCGACGACAGGCCGGGCGCGCCGAGCACCAATGTCTTCTCGTCCGGGGATGCCGCGCAGGTCGGAATTTTCGTCTACGGCTACACTTCGGGTTGGCTACCCGCCTCGTTGTTGACGGCCGAGGGCCTGCCGAAATTAGTCGACGCCTTGTTCGCGGCAACCCGCAACTATCTCGTGACCTTGCATTTCAACAAAGGGCTTGCCGGTGCGCCGAAGGAGGAGGTCGAAGCCGCCAGGAATACAGCGATGAACCCCGCGGTTCTCGACGCGTTCGCGCTCTTCATCATAGCCGGCGGCGGGCCGCCGGCCTTTGCCGGGATTGCTGGTCATGAGCCCGATCTTGCAGTCGCTCGCAGCGATGCGCGCGCCATAGAAGCGGCAACGGAAGCCCTGTTGAAGGTTGCGCCGGCCGCCGGCTCATACCTGGCCGAGGCCGACTATTTCGATCCAAACTGGAAACAGTCCTATTGGGGCTCAAATTTCGGTCGTCTGGCGACGGTCAAAAAACGCTATGATCCGGATGGCCTGTTCTTCGCCCATCACGGCGTCGGCAGCGACGAATGGAGCGCAGACGGTTTCTCGCGACTCTAAAGTCGCGAGCAACTGTGCGCTCTCATTTTAATTTTAATGACATGCGTGGCGGTCGCGCCTCTCGTTCGCGATCAACGACCTCTTTCTTGACCTAGACCCAACATTCGCGTCACTAGAGGGGCCACATGGAGACATTGCGCGAAAATCTCGAGGCCTGACAGCGCGGGGGGGTCGTCTCGACCGTCGCGCAGGTTGGTCTCCGCCCTTCCTTTCCGCTCAGACGCTCGCGGCGACGAACGCGACGATCTGCGCCATGACGCCGGAAAGCGCGCCGTTCAGCGCCGTCGTCACTTCATGGGGGTCGGTCGAGGCGACCGGCGCCCGGGTCTTGAATGTCTTGAAACCTTTGATGTGTCCGTCACGCGCCGAAACCAGCTTGACGACGAATTCGACGACGACCTGCTTCTGATCGGCATCCAGCTCGAAAGCGCGCACCTCGGTTTCCAGATTGTAGTCGGCGGCCGTCCGGCCGTCATCGACCTTCAAGTCCTGCGCGTTCTGCAGCGATTCGGCCAACCGCGCCTGTAGAAGAACCGGCAGCGGAGCGGGCCATCGGGCCCCCGCCAACACGGCCGCCGTCGGGCCGGTCCGCACCAGGATGCGATCGCTCTCGAGATCGGTCGGGGCGAACGGATCGAGCACGTGAATCTGTGCGCGGAGGGGGTGCTGCGGGTGCGGCACGGCCGGCGCGAGATCGAACGCGGCTTCCGGAGCCTGCGGATCGCCCGCGCACGCCGCGAGCCAACCCGCCAGGATCAGTGGGACGACCCGGCGCGTCGCCCTGACTGCCGTCGACGACGCCATCACGGTCCGCCGTGATACTCGGGCAATTTGGACTTGGCCCCGAAGATGACCTCGCTGGGATTGTGCTCGAAACCGCGCACCACGCGATCCACATCGTTGATCGTCCGCCTGCCGTCGATCGCCAGCGCCTCGTACTCCTTGAGGCCGGAACCGGTAAAATGGATGAGACCGTTGGCGATTTCCTTTGTGCGTACGTTCAAATCATCGGCGAGCACGCGAATCGAGTGCGCGGCCTCGGCGACCTCGGTGAGCGGACCCTTCACGTCGGGAGAGCCCACGAAACCTGACACGCTGCTCATGAAGCCGTCGAGCTTGCCGGCCGACTCGTTCAACTTGGCTACGAGTTCGGCCGAGTCCTTGAGCATGTGGTCGATATTGCCCTTGTTCTGCCGCAAAGCGTCGCCCACAACGTTGACGCCGTCGACGACATTGGCGATCTTCTTCGTATCGATCGCCTTGACCAGCGCATCCAAATCCGCCACCGCCGCGTCCAGGCGGGTCGTGGATTCGTTCAAATGCTTGGCGAGGGTCGCGGTGTCGCTCGTCATCGACTTTATCGCCCCCGCGCTGTCGGCGAGCGCGCCGGTGAAGAC
>JBAQGU010000116.1:0-3495 GCA_049287975.1 Roseiarcus sp. | reverse complement strand
TCACGCCGAGCACGCGGACATGGCGCGCGCGCCAAAACTCATCGAAGCCGGGTGGCCCCTGAGGCGGTCTTGTCGCGCGAAGCTCGTCGAGCCCAAGGCCGTAGGTCGAATCGAAATCAAAGGGGTGGTCTGTCGGGATGCTCATGGTAGGTTTGTTTCGTGGAACGAGCGGATGGGCAAGACTGGGATTGCCCGGTTTGGTGGGCGCCGATGGCGTCAGGGGCGCCCGATCAAAAGGGCCGCTCGTGCAGATTTTTCTGGGACCGGATGACCGCCAGCCGGCGACCAAGCCGCGATTGCGGCCGCCGCGGCTGGACGGGCGCGCCGACGCCTATAGCGCGCGCCTCGAAGGAAAAGGAGGCCGCCCTTGAGCGCCACGCCCGTCTACAAGGCCGATTTCTATTCCGACGCCTTCATCCGTGATCCCTGGCCGCATTATGCGCGCATGCGCGAGCTGGGCCCCGTCGTCTGGCTTCCCGAGCACGGGAACTTCGCGCTCACACGTCATGCGACGGTGCTCGCAACACTGCGCAATCCGGATCTTTTCGTTAGCGGCCGCGGCGTCGCCGCCTGCGAATTCGCCAACGAAATCACGCTCGGCAATTCGGCGGCTTCGGACGGCGACCGTCATCGCGCCATCCGTGAAGCGTCGTCGGGGCCGCTCATGCCGGAGGCGCTCGAAGCGATCCGCGGTCGGATCGAAGAGGCCGCGGCGGAGCTTGTCGACGAGCTGATCGCCGCCGGCGAATTCGACGCCATGGCTGATCTCGCCGCGCATCTGCCATTGACGGTCGTCCGCGAACTCGTCGGCCTGCCGGATTTCGGGCGCGACAACATGCTTCGCTGGGCCGACGCAACCTTCAATTTGCTCGGCGTTCAAAACTTGCGGGGGCGAGCAGCGCTCGAAGTGTTCTTGGAGCAGCGCCGGTTCGTGACCGCGGGCGCCACGCCCGACGCGCTCCGGCCGGACAGTTGGTCGCGCCGGCTGTTCGATCTCGTGGAGCGCGGCGAGCTTGCTCCCGACCTCGCGCCGGTCTGCATGCGCGACTATCTCAACCCGAGCCTCGACACGACGATTTCCGCGACTGGCGAGCTGATCTTCCGCCTCGCGCGCCATCCCGAGCAATGGGCGCTGCTTCGGGAACGCCCGGACCATGCGCTGCGGGCGGCGAACGAAGCCGTCCGACTGGCCTCGCCTGTTCGAAGTTTCGCACGCCACGCGTCGCGCTCAGCTGAGATCGAGGGGGTCGAGATTCCGGACGGCGCCCGCGTCATGATGCTGTTCGCGTCGGCCAACCGCGACGAGCGGGCGTTCGACCGGCCAGACGCCTTCGACGTCACCCGCGACCCGCGGCGTCACCTCGGTTTTGGCGCCGGCATCCACATGTGCCTCGGTCGGCATCTCGCCCAACTCGAAATGACCGCCATCCTCAAAGCGATGCTGGCGCGGATCGAAAAGATCGAGGTCGGCGAGCCGACCGTCGCGCTCAACAACACGGTCTATCGCTACGGGACGCTTCCCGCGCGCTTCCGTCCGCGGTGATCGTGGAGCCGCAATCGCAACGATGGGGCTTGGCGCCGGGCGTCCGACTATGGGTCGTCACATCCCCTTCGGCTTGCTCGCGTCCAGCCGCATCTTCAAATACTCCGCCGCGAGGATCGGCGGGTAGCGCGGCGCGCCGCAGCTGGGGATCGCCTCGACGAGCGCGTCCGGGTTCGGATCGAAGAAGAACGCGATCGAATAGCGCTCGCGGCCGGAGCGGTTGACCACGCGGTGCGGCGTCGAGACGTAGACGTCGTTGGTCCAGCGCATCAGGCAATCTCCGATGTTGACGACAAACGCGTGCGGAATCGGCGGTGCGGCGACCCAATCGCCGGATCGCGTGCGCACCTCGAGGCCGCCGACGTCGTCGGTGGCGAGCAGTGTGATGTTGCCGTAATCCGTGTGTTCGCCCGCCCCGACTTCGCCTTCCGAGGACGAAGCGGGATAGTGCAGCAGGCGCAGCGTCGCCATGGGACGATCGAGTTTGTCGCGGAAGAAGTCGAGGGGAAGGCCGAGGTCGCTGGCGAAGGCGCGGTGGAGCGCGTTGGCTTGGCCTGAGCAGGCGTCGAATTAGGCGAGCAGCGTCGCTTTGAAACCCGGCGCGTCGGGCCAGACGTTGAGCGTGCGAAACGGGACGCCGGCGATCAGCTCGGGATCGTCCGCAGCGAGCTCGAGGCCGATATTGAAAGCCTCCTTGAGGTCCGCGCCCACCTTCGGGTCCAGCGCCTCGTGCTTGAGGCCGGAATAGCCGCGATTGCCGCCGACGTGCTCGATCGCGAGCGCCGCCTTGGCCGCGACGGGCTCCGCGAAAAACGCCCTCGCCTCCGCGAACGCCGCGCGCATCAGGACGGGCGCCACGCCGTGGTTGACTACGTAGAAAAAGCCTATCCCTCGGCAGGCCTGCGCGATCTCAGCCGTGATCCGCTCGAAGGCACCGTCCGCGAACCCTCGCATATCGATGACGGGCAGCCTGTCCAACTCAACTCCCCTTCGGTTCGTCGATCACGCTGATATGCGCCGCGACGATGCGCCAGCCCTGCGGAAACCGCACCCATGTCTGCATCTGCCGGCCGATCTTGCCGGGAGCGTTCGCGCGGCGGAACAGTGTCGCGGCGATCCCGAGATCGCGGCCATAAGTCGTGATCTGCGTGCGCTCCAGCGTGCGCGCGAGGTCCGCCGACGGCCGCGCGGCGCGAAACGCGCGGATTTCCTCGATCCCGTAGAGGTTCTCGGCCGCGCCGTAGCGGATGCCTTCGCGCGAATCGATGAAGAAGCCGTCGAGCGCCGCTACGTCGTTGCCGACCAGCGCGCGCTCGTAAGCTGCGAACATCGCTTCGAGTTCGGCGTGGGTTTCCGGATCATCGACGACCATGAGAATCCTTCCTGGCTTCGATCGCGCGGCCCGACCCCTCCCAGTGAAGAACGGGGAGGGGAGAAGCGGCGCGGCTCACGCGACCTCTCCGATCGGCGCGCGCACGGCCCCCTCGCGCTCCAACGCGCGCGCGACGCGCAGCACGAGATCCTCACGCCAGGGCGGCCCGATGACCTGAACGCCGATCGGCAGCGCCACGCCCTCGGTCCAGACGGGAACCGTGCATACCGGCAGTCCGATGAACGAGAACGGCTGCGTGAACAGTCCCAGGTTCGGCCGGATCAGCATCTCGCGCCCGTCGAGCACGAAGGTCTTCTGGCCGATCAGCGGCGCGCGGCAAGGCGTTGCGGGCGCCAACAGGATGTCGACATCAGCAAACGCCTCGGCGGCGCGCTCGCGATACCAGCCGCGCAATTTCTGTGCTCTCACGACCCAGGCGCCCGGCAACATGGCGCCGGCGATCAGCCGATCGCGCACGTCCGCATCGAACTCGTCCGCCCGCTCGCGCAATCGGTCGGCGTGCAGCGCTGCGCCCTCGACCATCGTGATGAGATAGGCGCTCGCGCGGGCGGCCTCGGTC
>JBAQGU010000115.1:0-6709 GCA_049287975.1 Roseiarcus sp. | reverse complement strand
TTTTCCAAGCTTCTCCAAAACTCGCGTGTTCTGCTCCAAGCTTTTCCAAACAAATCTTTGGCGGTTTGTGGAATTTCAATGGGTTACAAGTTTTCCAAACGCCCTTTGATGCTTTCCAAATTTTTCGTCTCCGGCCGCCCGCTTTCGGCCGCATTCGCCTGATTTTACGATACAGTTCAGTAGACGGCGCTTTCATCGCGGAGCAGCGACCCAGATCGAGAGAATTTTGAACCTAACAGACAATCCGGTTTTTGGGAAGAAATATCCATAATTCTCCCGAGCCGTCATTGGCAGGTTCCGGACCGGCCTCCCGCCGTCCCCTTGGATGAAACGGGCCTTCCGCTTTTCCGTACACTCAGGCCGCTTTCGGAGTTCATCACCTCTCTTTTTCTGCACGAAATTCGTCTACTAAAACCAATATGATAACCGTTTGTTTCTTGTTAGTTCGGCACCGGACTTCGGCTAAGCCGCGGTTGGACACCTCTAGTCTGGGTCGCTTCGCTTGCTCGCGACGAGGGAGAGCGCTGTGGTATCGCCCACTTATGATTGGCCGTCGCTCAATTCGACTACCGCCTCGCTTGGCTGATCGCCAGCGAAGCCGCACGCGGCCAACGCCTCGCGCATATGTTCCGGCGCGGGCGCTACGGCGATGATAGGCGATTTGTTCTTGGAGATCGGCACTTCGATGCGGCGCGCGAGCAATTGCAGCGGGACGGCCGCCGCATCGCCATAGATGCGATCGCCGAGGATCGGCCAGCCTTCCGAGGCGGCGTGGACGCGCAATTGGTGCGTGCGGCCGGTGAGAGGGAAAAGTTCGAGCCAGGCGATCGGCGCGCCGCGCCAATCACCCCGCCCGAGCACGCGCCAGCGCGTCTGCGCCGGCTGGCCCGCGGGATCGACCTTCATCCACCAGCCGCGCGTCGCATCCAGCCGGCCGAGCGGTTTGTCGATCAGGCCCTCGTCCGCCGCCGGGCCGCCCGCCACGACCGCCCAATAGGTCTTGGCGACCTTACCCCGCTTGAAGAGGAGGCCGAGCTTTTCCAGCGCTTTGTGATGGCGCCCGAGCACTAGGCAACCCGCGGTTTCGCGGTCGAGCCGATGCGCGAGCGCGGGATTGCGCGGCAGGCCGAAGCGCAGCGCGTCGAAATCGTCCTCGAGGCTCTCGCCGCCTTTCGGCCCCTTGTGCACCGCTATTCCGGCGGGCTTGTCGAGGATCAGCATCAGGCCGTCGCGGTAGAGCAGCCGCGCTCTTGTTTCTTCGGGCGTCATGGGGTGATAGCTAGGCGCTCGCGCGGCGCGGGCGCAAGGGCGAGAGGTGTGAGGATTGAGCGACGAGGGCGCGGAAAAGCCGAAAGTCGGGTTGCTGAAGCGAATGTTTGGATTGAGCGAGGCCGCACCGTCTCCCGCGCCAGCCCCCGAGGTCCCGCCAGTAGATGAGGCTCCGCCGCCGATCTCCGAGGCCTCGACGGCCTCCGAAGAGACAGGAGCGCCCGTCGATTCGCCGCCGCCGAAGCGGAGCTGGCTTGCGCGCCTCACCGCGGGCCTCTCGCGATCGTCGTCGGCGATCGGACGCGGCATCGTCGACATCTTCACCAAACGTAAGCTGGACGCCGCCTCGCTCGACGATCTCGAGGATATTCTGATCCAGGCAGACCTGGGGGTCGGCGCCGCGACGCGCATTCGCGAGGCGGTCGGCAAGGGTCGCTACGAAAAGGGCATCGATCCCGACGAAGTAAAGGCGCTGCTCGCCGCCGAAGTCGAACGCACGCTCGCGCCCGTCGCGCGACCTCTCATAGTCGACGCCGCGACGAGGCCGTTCGTGATTCTCGTGATCGGCGTCAACGGTTCGGGCAAGACGACGACGATCGGCAAGCTCGCCGCAAAATTCGTCGGCGAGGGACGCAAGGTCATGGTCGCCGCCGGCGACACCTTCCGCGCCGCCGCGATCGAGCAGTTGCGCATCTGGGCCGGGCGGGCAGGCGCGGCGATCGTCGCGCGCGAGCAGGGCGGCGATGCGGCCGGATTGGCGTTCGACGCGGTGACGCTCGCCCGCGCCGAGGGGATCGACGTGCTCTTGATGGATACGGCGGGCCGACTGCAGAATCGCGCCGAGCTGATGAGCGAACTCGAGAAAATCATCCGGGTGATGAAGAAGGTGGACGCTCGAGCGCCACACGCGACGCTGCTGGTGCTGGACGCCACCGTCGGGCAGAACGCGCTGAGCCAGGTCGAGATTTTCAGCCGGATGGCCGGCGTCACCGGCCTCGTGATGACCAAGCTCGATGGCACTGCGCGCGGCGGCATCCTCGTCGCCATCGCCGACAAATTCAAGCTGCCGGTGCATTTCATCGGCGTCGGCGAAGGGGTGGAGGATCTCGAGCCGTTCGCAGCGAGGGATTTTGCCCGGGCGATCGCGGGGGTGGAGGACGGGGAAGAGTAATTTTCCCCAGGGCTCGGCCGTCATCGAAACAATCAGCCAGCGGCTGTTTCGATCGGCTTGACGGAAAGCTGGAACCCGAGCGACTTCATCACGGCCGTCACGGTGGAAAGCGTCGGGTTTCCCTCCGACGAGAACGCCTGGTAGATCGTTTCTCGCGACAGGCCAGCATTTCTGGCGATCGTTGAAGGGTTGCGGGAGCGGGCCACGTCGCCGATCGCCGACGCGATGATGCGCGGGTCGCCACTTTCGAACGCCTCTTCTAGATAGGCGGAGATGCGTTCTTCGCTGTTGAGGATTTCGGCGACGTCGAATGGTTTCGTCTCGATAGCCATTATAGTTCCCTTCCAGCGACTTCGCGAGTTCGATGTCGCGCGCCTGCGTCGACTTGTCGCCGCCGCCGAGCACCACCACGACGACATTGCCGCGCCGGACGAAATAGACCCTATATCCAGGCCCATAATGGATTCGAAGTTCGCTCACGCCCTCGCCCACGGGTGCCCAATCGCCAAAATTCCCCTCTGCGACGCGCTGAAGACGCTGTGCAATTTTAGCCACGGCCCGCGCGTCGCGCAGGCCACCGAGCCACTCCATGAATTGCTCGGTGCGGCGGACCTCGATCACGTGTCGGATATATTTGACACTCGCCGATTCGTCAAGCAGCGCCTTCGAAGGCCGGATCGTGACGGACCGCGCGAGGGTGGGTTGGTCCTCCCATTCGTTGCCTTTTCTACGGAGCGTGAGAGCAGTAGAAGGCGTCTGACGCGCGAGAGAGGAGAGGCGGGCGCGCTGCCCTCCCCAACATTGCCGACACTCTTTCCTCCGACGACAAAGGATACCTCGAGTTGATCGACACCCAAATCGCCCCGCCGCCCGCCAAACGCAAGGCGCTCCATCCCGCGCTCAAATTTACGCTGGAGCTCGGCCCGCTCGCGCTGTTCTTTCTCAGCTATTCGCGCTTCGGAATATTCGCGGCGACCGGCGTGATGATGGTCGCGGTGCTCGTCACGCTGGCCGTCTCGTACACGATGCTGCGCCGCATCCCGATCATGCCGCTGGTGACGGCGGTGATCGTGGTGATCTTCGGTTCGCTGACCCTGTTCTACCACGACGAGACGCTGATCAAGATCAAGCCGACGGCGCTCTATCTGTTGTTCGCGGGCGCGCTGTTCTTCGGCATCGCCTTCAACAAGCCGATGCTGAAGGTCATGTTCGACGGCGCGCTGCATCTGACCGAGGAGGGCTGGCGCAAGCTGACATGGCGCTGGGCGATCTTCTTCCTGTGCCTCGCCGCGCTCAACGAGATCGTCTGGCGCACCCAGACGACCGCGCATTGGGTCACGTTCAAGTCCTTCGGCTTCATTCCTCTGACCCTGCTGTTCGCGGTGGCGCAGGCGCCGTTGATGGCGCGGTACGAAGCGAAGAACGCCGGAGTCAGCGACGAGATCTAAGTCCGCCCGAAGGGTCCGCGCGCCGAGGCCGTTCAGCGCGCGTTGACGGCGGCGTAGAGATCGTCCGCGTTTCCGTCATGGCCGGGTTTGTCCCGGCCATCCACGTGGTTCGGTTTTTGCGGCCTCGCTCACCCCAGCGCCTTCTCCATCACCCTCCGCAGGCGGGCGGCGAAGGCTGGCGCGTCCTTCAAGGTTTCGCCGTCGACGAGCCGGGCTTCGTCGAGGATCAGCCACGCCGCGTCGACGACGAGCGCTTTGTCCGCGTTGTCCTTGAAGCGCTTCGCCAGCGCCGCGGTCAGCGGGTGCGTAGCGTTGACTTCGAGCACCGGCTTGACGCGTTCGCCTACCCGGCCATGCGCGGCGAGCATGCGCTCCAACTGACGGTCGGGACCGAACTCAGGCGCGACCAGGCAGGCGACGCTGTCGGTCAGCCGGGCGGAGGCGCGCGCATCGGCGATCTCGCCCTCCAGGGTCTGCTTGATATAGGCGATGAGCGTCGCGACCTCGGCGGTCGCCTCGGCGGGCTGCGTCGCCCCCTCGACGAACGGAATCGCCTTGATGTCGGCGTCCCCCTGGCTGATCGACTTGAACGGCTTGCCCTCGAAGCCGGCCGCCGTCGAGACCCAGAACGCGTCGACGGGGTCGGCGAGCAACAAAACCTCGACCCCTCGCGCCCGAAAGCCTTCGAGCTGCGGGCTCGCGGCCAAGCGCTTGGCGTCCTCTCCGGTGAGGTAGTAGATCGCGGTCTGGTTCTCGCGCAAGTCCTTGACATAATCGGCGAGCGTGCGGTCGCCGGCGGGATGCTTCGTGGATACGAAGCGCGCGATCTTGTAGAGAGCGTCGCGCCGCTCCGGGTCCTCGTAAAGACCTTCTTTGATGACGGAGCCGAAATGCTCCCAGACCTTGGCGAATTTCTCCGCCTCGTTCTCCGCGAGCTTGGTCAGTTCCTGCATGATCCTATTGGTCACGCCCTTGCGGATCGCGTTGAAGACCGCGCTCTCCTGAATCATTTCGCGCGAGACGTTGAGCGGCAGGTCCGCGCTGTCGACGACGAGGCGCACGAAGCGCAGCCA
Source organism: Roseiarcus sp. (assembly GCA_049287975.1). Lineage (GTDB taxonomy): Bacteria > Pseudomonadota > Alphaproteobacteria > Rhizobiales > Beijerinckiaceae > Roseiarcus. Next base: position 1,748 of record JBAQGU010000115.1, on the reverse strand, counting down.
GCTCGGCAGCAAATCGGCGTCCTGCGTGATCAGGACGCGTCTGACGTAGAGCTTGTTGCGGCCTTTTCGCGCGGGATCGAACAGATCGAATGGACGCGAACCGGGGATGAAGGCCAGCACCGTGTATTCGTGCCGCCCCTCGGCGCGCCAGTGCGCGGTGAGCGCGGGTTCGTCGTATTGGCCGGAGAGGGAGCGATAGAACTCGGTATATTGCTCGGGCGTGACCTCGGATTTGGCCTTCGCCCAGATCGCGGCGCCATCGCCGATCCGGCGCGGCTCGGCGCCCGGCTTGTCGACGATGTCGATCGGCACGGCGATCGCGCCGGAATGCTCGCGCACGATGCGCTCCATCCGCGAGGCCTCGGCGTATTCGTGCGACGCGTCGTTGAGATGCAGCACGACGCGCGTGCCGCGCGTCGGCGCGTCCTCGATCGCCAATGGCGCGATCGTGAAAGCGCCCTTGCCGTCCGATGTCCAGCGCCAGGCCTCCGAGGCGCCCGCTCGTCGCGAATCGACGGTCACTTCCTCGGCGACCATGAAGGACGAATAGAAACCAATGCCGAATTGGCCGATCAGGGACGTCGCCTCCTTGGCTTCCTTGTCGGGGCTCTGCGCGGCGACCTGCTCGAGAAAAGCCCGCGTGCCGGAACGTGCGATCGTGCCGAGCGCCTCGACCAGCTCCTGCCGGCTCATGCCGACGCCGTTGTCGGAGAAGGTCAGCGTCTTCTTGTCGGGATCGACGGACAGGGTGATCGCGAAGGGGTTCCCGTCTTCGATCAGTTCGGGTTTGGCGAGCGCCTCGTAACGCAGCTTTTCACAAGCGTCAGCGGCGTTCGAAATCAGCTCGCGCACAAAGATGTCGCGGTCCGAGTAGACGGAATGCACCATGAGGTGCAACAGCCGCGAGACGTCGGCTTCAAAACTCTGTGTCTTGGGGGTGGCGGCGTCGGCCAGGGCGGCGTCGTCCGCCTTCGAATGGACGTCGGTCGTCAAAGTAGCCTCTTTGCATCATGAGAAATCGCGCCGGGCGAGGATGCGCCGACGCGGCTCATATCGCGGCGAAGGCTCGACGATTCAAGGGCCTGGGCGGAAGCGCGCGACCGCGCGAAAAAAAAGCGGATCGGCTGGGAGGGGGCCCGCCGATCCGCCGGCCTGCGTGGCAACATTCGATCCGACACGAGACCCGGGGGCTGGGGGGCAAAAACACCGAGTGTCTGTCAAACCGAACCATCGCGGCTCGGTCGGGAATATGAAGGTTCGTTGCGGCGCGCGGTTGACCATAAACAGGCGAAACTAAGGCTTTTGTCACGGCTTCGTGAGCGTCCCGACCGAGCCGATTTCAGTTGACGCTCCGCTTCTTCGGCGAGCGTCTGGCCGCGATCGCCGCGAGCCGATGCTCCCGCGCGACCGTGGTCGTGACGGGGTGCCCGATCTTGGCTCTCGCTCGCGTCGGCGGGGGAATGTGCACAGCCCCTTGCAGCGCGACGGGAGCGGAAGGTTCGGCCGCGCCTTCGGAGGGGACTGACTTCTCGCTGGTGAACGCGCTCGCTTCCGCCGGGGTGTCCACCGTCCGCCGCGCCGCGAGCACCGGGCCGGTCCAACCCGGTTTCGGGCCGACGAAGACCGGGATCGGTTCGAAGTGAACCCGTTCGGTCAGAAGGGCGATGGCCGTGGCCGGCGGGGCCGTCGGAACAGGCGCCGCGACGGCGGCAGGGACCGCGGCGACCGCGGCGGGCACCGGTCCACCC
>JBAQGU010000114.1:0-1882 GCA_049287975.1 Roseiarcus sp. | reverse complement strand
CAGGCTTGGCGATCGAGGGGGTGGAGATGGTTTCCTCGCCGGGCGACGCCTTTCAGACGGACGTCGTTTTCACGATGCTATCGGACGATGCCGCGGTCCGCGACGTCGTGCTGTCGTCGAACGCCCTCAAAAATGCGCGCTCGGGCGTCGTTCACGTCGGCTCGTCCACGATTTCGGTCGATTTCGCCGACGAGCTGCGCGTGACGCATGCCGAGGCGGGCGTCGGCTATGTCTCGGCGCCCGTGTTTGGCCGCCCGGATGTCGCCGAGAAGGCGCAGCTCACCATCGTCGCTGCCGGCGAGACGGGGGCCGTCGACAAGGTGCGTCCGCTATTCGACGTCGTCGGCAGGAAGACGTGGGCGCTCGGCGAGGATCCGAAACAGGCCAATGCCGCCAAGCTCGCCGGCAACATGATGATCGCAATGGCGATCGAGGCGATGGCGGAGGCCGTCGCCCTGACCGAAAGCCACGGCGTCGCGCCGGCGGCTTTTCTCGATCTGATCCTGCAGACGCTGTTTGGTTGCAGGGGCTACGAGAGCTATAGCGCGAACATAGTGAAAGGCGACTACCAGCCCGGTTTCCGCATGCGATTGGGTTTGAAAGACCTGAGGCTCGCCACGGCCGCCGCCGAGAAGTCGGGAAAACGACTGGCTCAACTGGATGCCGTGCGGACCCGCATGACGGAAGCGGTCGAGGCGGGGATGGGCGAAAGGGACTGGTCGGCGATCGCCGACTACACGCTTCACCTCGCAAAGTGACGGCCGGTCGATCCCGATCGTCACAGGCGCCTGCGGTATGAAAAAGGGTGCGGATTTGCATAAATATCGCACGTCGTGGCAATCTTCTGAAACCCGGCGACGTTTCACTGACCGTACGATCACACATCGAGAACGACGATCATGGCCAATGACAAGATGAAGACGCAAATGACTCAGAAGCTCGGCTTCATCGCCGCGCTCGACCAGAGCGGCGGATCGACCCCCGGCGCCCTGCGCCTCTACGGCATTCCCGACAGCGCCTATAGCGGCGAAGCGGAAATGTTCAGGCTCATGCACGAGATGCGCGTGCGCATCATGACCGCGCCGGCGTTCACCGGAGACAAGATCATCGCGGCGATCCTGTTCGAACGCACGATGGACGGCGAGGCTCAGGGAAAACCCGTTCCCGCTTTCCTGTGGGAAAGGGGCGTCGTCCCCTTCCTCAAGGTCGACAAAGGGCTCGAGGCCGAGAAGGACGGCGTCAGCCTGATGAAGCCGATCCCAGGGCTCGACGCCCTTCTCGAGCGGGGGGTGAAGCTCGGCGTCTTCGGCACCAAGATGCGGTCCGTGATCAATCTAGCATCGAAAGACGGCATCGCCGCCATAGTGGCGCAGCAGTTCGAACTGGCCGCGCAGATCGCCGGGCATGGGCTGATGCCCATCATAGAGCCTGAAGTCTCGATCAAGAGCCCGGAGAAAGCCGGCGCCGAAGCCATCCTTCGCGAGGAACTGACCAAAAAACTCGACGCCGAGCCGAATGGCCCCCAGGTCATGCTCAAACTGACGATCCCGGACGCTCCGGATTTCTATTCCGAGCTGATCGCCCACAAGCGCGTCGCCAGAGTTGTCGCGCTTTCGGGCGGCTACACGCGAGACGACGCGTGCAAGCGGCTCTCCGCCAATCATGGTATGATCGCGAGCTTCTCGCGGGCCCTGGTCGAGGACCTCAGGCATTCGATGAGCGACGCCGAGTTCAACGCGGCGTTGGCGAGATCGATCGACGAGATTTACCGTGCGTCGACAGTGAAGGTTTGACGACTGGTTGATCGAGAGCGATGTCGATCACATCGTCATTGCGAGCGCAGCGAAGCAACCCAGGGGCCGTATGACGCAGTCCCTGGGTT
>JBAQGU010000113.1:0-10288 GCA_049287975.1 Roseiarcus sp. | reverse complement strand
GGCCTAGCGGGATCGGCGCATTATTGGCGGGAATGCAAGCGCGTTTGGGCTGGCAGGCGATCGACGACGACGGCGCCTTGATCGGCCTCTACGATCCAGCCGGCGGCGGGGCGATTTCGCTCGAGCCGGGCGGACAGTTCGAACTGTCCGGCGCGCCGCAGTCGAGCGTCCACCAAGTCGCGGACGAACTGGCGGCGCATCTGGCCGCAGTCCACGCGGTCGGCGGGGCTCTGGGCGTCGGCTTTCTCAGCCTCGGCATGAGCCCGAAATGGACGTTGGCCGAGACCCCTGTCATGCCCAAGAGCCGCTACCGCATCATGACGAACTACATGCCAAAAGTGGGGACACGCGGGCTCGACATGATGTACCGCACCGCCACGGTGCAGGCGAACCTCGATTTTTCCAGCGAAAAGGACATGGTTGCGAAGCTACGGGTCGGTTTGGCGCTGCAGCCCGTTATAACCGCTCTGTTCGCCAATTCGCCGTTTACCGAGGGCAAATTGAACGGGTTTTTGTCGGCGCGCTCGGAGATCTGGCGCCATACCGACGCCGCGCGCAGCGGAATGCTGCCGTTCGCTTTCGAGCCGGGCGCGGGGTTCGAGCGCTATGTCGATTATGCGCTCGACGTGCCGATGTATTTCGTAAAGCGCGGCTCGGTCTATCACGACGTCGCGGGCGCGAGTTTCCGAGACTTGCTCTCAGGACGGCTGGCGGCGCTGCCCGGCGAGCGCGCGCGCATTTCCGATTGGGCCAATCACCTCTCGACAATTTTCCCCGAGGTGCGTCTCAAGCGCTATCTCGAAATGCGCGGCGCCGATGTTGGCCCGCCCGAGCGCATCGTCGCCCTGTCGGCGCTGATGGTGGGCATCTACTACGATTCCGACGCGCTTTCGGGCGCACTCGAACTCATGAAGGGCTGGAGCGCGGAGGATCGTCAGAAAGCGCGCGACGACGCGCCCCGGTTCGCGCTCGCCGCGCGAGTCGGCGGACGCGACCTGCGCCAGGTGGCGCGAGATGCGCTGTCGCTCGCGCGTGCGGGCCTGAAGCGCCGCGCGCGCTTGGATCCGCGCGGCCTCGACGAAGCCCGCTATCTCGACCCGCTCGAGGCGATCGTGGCCGACGGGCGAGCGCCCGCGCAACATTGGATCGAGCGTTTCGAGGGTCCGTGGGGTCGATCGGTGGAGCCTGCGTTTCGCGAGGCCGCGATCTGATTGTCGGCTTTCCGATATCGCGGCCTCGCCGACCGGCCACGGAGCCGTGCTCGTCGAGCGCGGCGCGATAGGCGATGAGACCCAATCCAGCGCCCAAATCGCAGGCTTCGGGGGCGGGGTGCGCATGGCGTCGGCGCGGAGATTTGCGTTACATCTCGGCTGCGCGGGCAGGGCCGCTGTGTTAGACAAGCCGGTCAGGTCAGGCGCGGATGTTCGCCCGCCTTTCCCCGGAGGTATAGCGCATGGCTCATAAGATACTCGACGCCGACGAGATCAAGGAAGCGCTCGCCAAGTTGCCCGATTGGTCCGTCAACGGGAATAATATCGAGGCAAAATTCGCGTTCCATGGGTTTCGCGACGCCATCTCGTTCATCGTGCAAGTCGCCATCGAGGCCGAGGTGATGAACCATCATCCGGAATTCCACAATTCCTGGAATATTGTTTCGTTCTCTTTCTGTACCCATGATGTGGGTAACAAGATCACGGACGCCGACATCGGCATAGCGGCCAAAATCAGCGAGACCGCCCGGCGTTTCATCAGCATGAAGTAGGTCGGAATCCGGCGGTCCGCAGGGGAAGCGCGAAGCTTTTGAGCCTGCGGCTCCGCTGGGGCGCAACAATTGCATTGTAGGGCGGACCCAAATCGCGGATGCTGCGGCTCGCGCAGGGTCGTCGGCGCCCGGATCGGGCGCTCGTGCGCGGGTTTACCGGAGTCGAGGCGTCGCGCACGGCGGCGGTCGATGCTCGGACGGAACGAAGATGGAGGAAATCAGCATGCGCGTCGCCGCTATATTGGGTTTGGCAGGTCTTATCGGGGTTTCCAGTCCCGCGTGGGCGCTAGACAAGGTCACGTTCGGCACGAACTGGCTCGCGGACCCGGAAGCCGGCGGCTATTATCAGGCCCTCGTCGATGGGACTTACGCAAAATACGGGCTCGACGTCACGATCCTTCCCGGCGGGCCGATGTCCAACGGCGGGCTGCTGCTGATCGCCGGAAAGATCGAGTTTTACATGGGCGGCGACATGCTCGGCGACTTTTTCTCGGTCGAACAGAACTTTCCGGTCATCACGGTCGCCGCCGACTTCCAGAAGGACCCGCAAATCTTGATGTCGCATCCCGGCGTCGGCCTGGACAAGTTCGCCGACCTGAAGAACGCGACGGCGATCGTGAGCAAGGGCGCGCTCAGTTCCTTCTATGCGTGGTTGCGCGAGGCATACGGGTTCAAGGACGAGAACGTCAAACCGTACAATTACAATTCCGCCACCTTCATCGCCGACAAGCATTCGATCCAAGAGGGCTACGTGACCTCGGAGCCGTTCGAAGTCGAAAAGCAGGGCGGGTTCAAGCCGAACGTGTTCCTGCTCGCCGACTACGGCTACTCGAGCTACGCCACCACCATCGTCACGCGGCGCGAAATCGTCGCCAAGTCTCCCGATCTCGTTCAACGCTTCGTCGACGCCTCCGCGATCGGCTGGTACCATTACCTCTACGGCGACAACGCCAAGGCGAACGCGGCGATCAAACACGACAATCCGGAAATGACGGACGAACAGATCGTCTACACCATCGGCAAGCTCAAGGAATATGGCATCGTGGATTCCGGCGACACCTTGACCATGGGGATCGGCGCGATGACCGACGCGAGGGTGAAAGATTTTTACGACAAGATGGTGCAAGCCGGGGTGGTCAAAGGGACGATCGATTACAAGAAGGCGTTCACCCTGCAGTTCGTCAACAAGGGCGTCGGCGTCGATCTTCGTCCGAAGTGACATAACAAAGGGGTTTTCCCATTTCTGGTACGCGGAATGCGCCTCGCGGCGCGACCCCTCATCCGGCGCTTCGCGCCACCTTCTCCCGCAAGGGGAGAAGGGCTCCAACCCGCTAGATTCGCCGTCCAGGTGATTCGGTTATTTTCGGATGGTTCCTAAGAGCACAGGAAGCGCGCTCGTATGCGGCTTTGGATCAAGGATCCCCTCGCCTTGTTCGGGCCGGGCGCGGAACGCGGCCTGGTGGTAGAGGGGACGCGCATCGTCGAACTCGTCGGTCGAGGGCGAATGCCGGCGCTTCCGATCGACGAGACCTTCGACGCCTCGCGTCACGTCGTGCTTCCGGGCCTCGTCAACACCCACCATCATTTCTATCAGACCCTGGTCCGCGCGCATCCGGCGGGCCTGAAGGCGGATCTGGTCCCCTGGCTCGTCGCGCTCTATCCGATCTGGGCTCGGATACGGCCCGACCAGTTGCGCCTCGCGGTGCGCATGGCGTTGGTCGAACTTCTGCTTTCCGGCTGCACGACCGCTGCCGACCATCACAATCTGTTTCCGCCGGGCCTCGAGAACGCGATCGACATCGAGGTTGAGGAAGCGCGCGCGCTGCGTCTGCGTATGACGGTGACGCGCGGCGCCATGAGCTTCTCGGTAAAGGATGGAGGGCTGCCGCCCGACAATGTCGTTCAGGACGACGAGACGGTCCTGCGCGACAGCGAACGCGTGCTGAAATTATTCCATGATCCCCATCCCGGCTCGCTCATCCGCATCGCCTTCGCGCCCTGCTCGCCGTTCGCGGTGAGCAAGTCCTTGATGATCGATCTGGCCAGGCTCGCGCAAAGCTGCGACTGCCGACTGCACACGCATTTGTGCCAGGTCGAGGACGAGGAGCGATTCTGCGTCGAGGCGCACGGCATGCGACCGGTCGATTTCCTCGAGGAAATCGGCTGGCTGAACAAGCGCGTCTGGCTCGCTCATGCCGTGCACTTCAATGGCGAGGACATCGCCCGGCTCGGCCGCGCGGAGGTCGGCGTCTGCCACTGCACGGCCTCCGACATGATGCTCGCCGCCGGCATTTGTCCGACGAAGGAATTCGAAGCCGCCGGCGCGTCGGTCGGCCTGGGCGTGGATGGGTCTTCCTCCAACGATTCGTCGAACATGATGGAGGCCGTTCGCCATTCGCTGATGATCGGCCGGCTGCGATACGGCGCCTCGGGGGTCACGCATGGCGACGTATTGCGCTGGGCGACCGAGGGATCGGCGCGCTGCCTCGGGCGCGACGATATCGGTCGCATCGCGGTCGGGCTCGAGGCCGATCTCGCGCTGTTCACGCTCGACGAGCCGCGCTTCAGCGGCGCGCAGGATCCGCTCGCGGCACTCGTGTTGTGTGGCGCTCATCGCGCGGACCGAGTGATGGTCGCCGGCGAATGGCGCGTGATCGACGGCGCCCCGGTCGACATCGACCTCGAGGCGCTGATGGCCCATCATCGGGAAGCCGCCCGGGGCTTTGCGTGAGGCCCTCGGCGGAGATCGGCGGTCTGTCTGTAGGCGGGTCGCCCGCGATTCCGGTCTCATCTGGTGTCGCGACCGACGCCCCGCTTTTTAGCCGCGGACTCTTTGCCTTTTCGGGGGCCCGAAGATCACACCGTAGGCGCACAAATCGAATGAGATCGTTGGCGCGCGACATAAAGGCACAGTAGGCACAGTGACATTGATTGCGTTCCCACATCCCACGCCTCGATCGCGCGCCCGTTGAGGCGCGGTATTGCTGTCTCAATCGCGACCTGATCGTCAACGCACTCGGTCCCACGGCGTTGATCGGCTTTGGCTCGGCCTTCTGTTTTCGCTGGCTGCTGCATCGCCAAGTCGAATTGCTCCGGATGCTCGAGCGAGTCTGGGCGCTGAACCTGATCTTGGCCATCGATCTATCACGGTCAGTCTGGCGCTCGTCGGCGTGACGCCTCCGTTGACGCCGATCGAGGATGACGCCGACCGCCTCGCCGGCGCCGCCAGCTATGCCGTGGCGACGTGGACGGCGACCTCTGCCGATCGTGATGGCGCTGCAGGTCGCGGTGTCGCGCCTCGACTGGCCCTGGCTGGCCAAGTTCGCGGCCATCCTGGCGGTCGTCCTCCCGCTGATGTTTGCCAGCTACGAACTCGTGGTGCGCCACAGCTTCATCGGCCTTGTGCTCAACGGCCGCCGCGTGCCGCGCCGCGCCGCTATGCGCCCGGAAGCCTCAATCCCCGCGTTCACGCTCGAGTCACTACCGACCGCGTGGAGTCCTGGCGTTCCCGCTCAATGGGAGCCATCTTGAAAACGATCGGCGGGGTTGGCGCCCCGCTTGGATCGCAATGACAGTGCTCACTACCGTCCGGCTTCGGTTGGAGCCGCCTAGGTAGGGTAGACGGAGTGAGGCTGGGCGTCATGCCCCGGCTTCTCACGCGCCAGATTGCCGGGTAGTCGCAGGCCTGAGCCCGCTGCGAAAAGGAGCTCACCTTACCAGTTTGTTTCCCGTTAGCGAAGCGAAGTAATCGAAGGGCCGCGCGGGTAGTGGTACAGTTTGACTCCGACCCGTTCAAAAAAAGAGGCCGCCCCTTCAATGAGGGGTGAAGCGAGCGGCCCAAGGGTAATGCCGGCAAAATACGCCGGCCATCCCTGGATATAGATAGAACCACATAACGTCAATGGATCGTTTATCGCGCAACAGGCATATACATTCGGGTGGCCCCTGGGTTGCGTCGTCGCAGACTCCTCGCAATGACGGATGGGGCGGCGTTGACCCGATCGATTCGGTGGTTATTGGGCGCCGTCCAATCACATGGGCATGCCGATAGCGCCCTGATTATCCTGCTCGGTCCTAGGTCAAATTTTTTTTGATCTGAAATTCATCAGAGAATAAAGGAAACTTCTGCGATCCGGAATCCGTAAAGTCGCAGTAGATGCCGATCCTAAAACGGAAAACTTCGTCCAAATCTTCAAGTTGAATCTCAACAAGACGATGACGCGTCTCCACGCAGATAGATGTAATATTATACACCTTGTTTCTTTCTGAATCGCCTAGAGGTCTCAGATTCTCTCGGACCATAATTTGTCCTTATATTGGACTATGTCAGGAAATATAATATCTCTTAGTCCACTTTCTAGCTTGCGCCCAAGACGACACGTCAATCACATCGGCCGCTGCTTTTGTGTATCTCATTTTTTGGTTCATTAATGAATGGTATGCTCAGTGAATCGCTGATGTCCGCTGATCGCCAGCAGGCGTCCGCTGAAGATCAAACCGTCAGGACTGAAGCAAATGACAGAGCCGTTCGTTTACGAAACCGCGTTTCACCGTAATGTCGGATGGTTCACGCAAGAAGAACAGAAGATGCTGCGCACCAAGCGGGTCGCGATCGGCGGTCTGGGCGGTTGTGGCGGCGCCCATGTGACCACATTGGCGCGCGCCGGCGTCGGCGCGTTCACTTTGGCCGATTTCGATCGGTTCGAACTCGTCAATTTCAATCGCCAGGCCGGCGCCAAAATGTCGACGCTCGGCAAGCCAAAACTGGAGGCCGTGAGCGCCATGGCGCTCGACATCAACCCGGAGTTGCAGATCAAATCGTTCGCCGAGGGCATTCTGGAAGAGCAAATCGACAGTTTCCTGGAAGGCGCCGATGTCTATGTCGACGCCATCGACGTTTTTGCCCTTGAAATGCGCCGCAAAATCTACGCCCGCTGCCGCGTGCTCGGAATTCCCGCTGTTCTATCGGTTCCCGCAGGCATGGGAACGGCCTTTCTCATCTTCATGCCGAACGGCATGTCGCTCGAGGAATGGTTCTGTTTCGAGGACGTCGAGCCCGCCAAACGAGTCGTCAACTTCATTGTCGGCGCCGCGCCCGCCGGGCTGCACCGTTCCTATTTGGTCGACAAGTCGCGGGTGAATCTCGAGACGCGCGATTTCCCGTCGACCGGTCTTGCCTGCGAATTATGCGCGGGCGTCACCGCGGCGCAAACGCTAAAGATTCTTCTCGGCCGAGGCAAGATCGAAGCAGTTCCGACCTATCACCAGTTTGACGCCTATACTTGCCTCTACAAGAAGGGGCGGATTCGCAGCGGCAACCGCAATTGGCTGCAACGCGTCAAGCTGGCTCTCGCTTACAAGGAATTCGCCAAGCTCGCGAAAAGTCACAGAATGCCCGCGCAAGCGATACGCACCATGTCGCGATGACGTCTTCCTCCGCTGGCCGTAGAGCGCGGAAACTTCCTTAAGCTTTTTCCGCCATGTGTACGGGGGTCCCGCGATACTGTTCATGGGGGCAAAGTTGCGCACGTATCTGATCAACCTTGCGATCCGCAAGTTCGTGAAATCTCGCCTTTCCGCCTGCCGGACGCCACTGGATGTGCGCAAAGCATTCAGCTCGGCGCTGCCGGCGCCGGGGGGCGTGCGCTTCTCGCCGGCGACGCTCGGCGGCGTTTCGGGTGAATGGGCGGAGCCGAAGAAAGGCGCCGCCGGATTCGGCGCTTTGCTCTATCTGCATGGCGGAGGTTATGCCGCCATGTCGGCGCGGACCCATCGCGCCATTACCGGCGGTTTCGCTCAGCGCGGGATTCGCGTGTTTGCCCCCGATTTTCGCCTGGCGCCCGAACATAAATTCCCCGCCGCGGTTGACGATGTCACCGAAGCCTGGCGTGCGCTGCGCGCGCAAGTCGACGGCTCGATCTTTCTTGCCGGCGATTCCGCAGGGGGCGGGCTTTCGGTGGCGTTGTTGATGAATTTGCGCGACCATCGAGAGCAAGGGCCCACGGCCGCCTGCTTGTTCTCGCCTTGGACAGATCTTGCGGTCACCGGCGCTTCACTGACGGCCAATCGCGACCGCGATCCGATGCAGGTCGCCAATGTCTTTCGCATGCTCGCGGCAGCCTATCTCGGCGAGGCGGATCCGCGCGCGCCGCTCGCGTCACCGATTTATGGCGATTTTGTCGGGCTGCCGCCGCTTTCGATCTTCGTCGGCGATACCGAAATCCTGCTCGATGATTCGCGGCGTCTGGCCGAACGGGCCCGGTTGGCGGGCGTCACCGTTGATCTGCGCATCTATCCCGACATGCCGCACGCTTGGCCGCTGTTGAATATGATCATGCCCGAGGGTCGGCAAGCCATGAACGAGGCCACGGCGTTCCTGCAAGCGTCAGCGCTGCGCGCCGTCGGCGCACTCGGCGCTGCGGCTTCCGGCGGCCTCGCAGTGCAGGCGAAGATCCTTGACGCCCGACGCGGCTGATAGCCCGGCACACCCGCGCGTCCGGATCGGAGGCAACGTCGAGGGGGAGGGGGCGTACATCTGTTTGAGGGCCGGTTCGGCTGCGTCCACGATGGACGAGGCGCATGTGCTCGACGCCCTGCCGCCCTGCTTTATCTCGCCTTCGATCCCGTGCGCGCGGGGTTCTCGAAGACGCCGGGCGAATGAAGCGACGCACTCGTCGATGTGCGGTCCGTTCTGGCGATCGCGCTGCGCTTTGAATGTCTGACCGAACAGGCGAAACCTGCCGCCTTTGAAGCCTCGAGCGGCAACCGCCGCCCTCTCGGCGACGTGGCTCTTGTGAGTTTTCTCGAACAAAAGCTTGGCCGAAGCCTGCGCAAGGGCAGATCCGGTCCTGAGCGTCGATCGAACAGACTTGCCGTAAGGTCCTGGCTGCCCTTCGATCGCTCTTGCAGCCCCGGGCGAGGATGGGCTCCAATTCGTTTGGAGGCGACCCAAGACATGGGAGAGCTCGGACCTTCGCTTCCGACCAGAAAAGCGCAAAGTCGGAGTTCGTCAAACCTATTTCGCGTCGCTCGCAACCAGGTCGGCCACGATGAAATCGTGTCGCCAAACCTATGGTCGGACGTACGGCATGTTTAGGTTTTTCGAATGGTGGCGCAGACCACACAAGCTGCCGTCTGTACGCTTGCCACGAACCGTGAGATCGCCGCATGTTAGTGCGCCGACAAGCTTGATTTTGGAGGAATGCCATGAAAAGAACTGCAGTTCTAGCATTGGGCGTTGCACTGTTGGCTTCGACCTCGGTTTTCGCGCAATCGCCGCCCGATGTGAGCGACATGATCAACCAGCTGGTTCCGGCCGACGCAAAGACAGCGCCAACCGAGACCGGCGACTCGGTGCTGACAGTGCAAGGGGCCAGCAAGGACGAGATTGTCAAACGGCTCGGCTTTTCCGCGACCCGGTCTATCGGGACCCAACCTGGCGCTCCGCTTCCGCCCTTTACGAAGGGGCGAGAGGTCGAAGTGCTGCGCGCCCTGAACGGCCGGCCTTCAGTACAAGTCGCGGTGGCCTTTCAAGGAGCTTCCGACGCGCTTGCGCCGGAATCGGGGGCGCTGCTCGGCGCATTGGGTCAAGCTCTGACCGACCCGAAGGTTGCCTCTTCGCGCATCCTGATCGGCGTTCATACCAATTCGGTGGGATCGGACGAATACAATTTGGATTTGTCGCAGCTCCGCGCGAAAGCGATCGCCGATACTCTGGCGTTGGTGCATGGCGTTGCGCATGATCGCTTGATCGCGTTTGGATTTGGGCGCGCGGTCGAAAATGGGTCGCAAAACGGGACCGCCGACGAACGTATTCAGGTCGTCAATCTGGGCGCGGTCGCTGTTGCCCCGGTTCCGGAGAGGCCGGTCATCGCGCCGCCAAGCGTTGCGTCCGCACCACCGCGGGTTCACCTGGAGCGGCCGATTGTACAACGACCTGTTGCACATAGACCAGTTGTGCAGAAGCAGATTGCACACCTGCAAGCCGAGCCGACTCCCCATGTGCAAGCCGAGCCGACTATCCATGCTCGTGTTCGCGACCATTCTCGCGAAACGCGAGTAACGGCGCTGCCGCCGCGCGATTTTCCGCCGCCGCATCGCCGTTTCCGTGTTCATAATTACGGCAATGAGCCTGTGTGGGGCGATGAACCTAGGTACAGCAATGAACCTGTATATAGCAATGAACCTGCGCCGTACGCGGGCCCTGATACAGCCCAGATGCCGGCCCCTGTCTTTAATGTCCCCCACGGCGGTGGCGGCGGTGGCGGTGGCGGTGGGGGAGGTGGCGGCGGTGGAGGTGGAGGTGGAGGTGGCGGCGGAGGCGGTGGCGGCGGAGGCGGTGGGGGAGGTGGCGGCGGTGGCGGCGGAGGCGGTGGCGGCAAATGATGACGTTTGTCGAATGTGAGGAGGCCGATGCGTTCACTTGACCCCGCCGATCGCGACTCGGGAGCGCCTCTTCGCGCGAAAGGTCCCGGCCGAGCGCGGGACCGCGGCGGCAGCGCCGGCCGACTTGGAGCCGTCTTGCTT